>NZ_JACVYG010000074.1:0-42577 GCF_014712245.1 Streptomyces sp. 5-10 | reverse complement strand
CCCCGGCTCAGGCGGCGGCCCCGGCCCTGAGGGCAGCGGGCCCCCGTGATGACCCCGGCCCGGGGTGGCGGACCGCCTCCGGTCCGCGCGGCGGGGGGCGGCCCTGGGGCAGCGGACCGACCGCGCGGGAGGTTCCCGGCCCAGGCGGCGAGGGCGCCGCCCAGGGGCGCGCGGGCCTCGCGAGAGGCCCCGGCCCAGGCGCCGGAGGCGCCCCCTCCCGCCGGTAGAATCGCCCGAATGCACGCCCCCGACGCCGCCCCCACCGACGAGACGCCCCACACCGCGCTCGCCGGACTCCTCGACGGTCTGCCGCCCCGCCAGGCGGCCCAGGCGGTCGACCGGCTGATCGGCCACTACCGGGGGCGCACCCCGACCGACGCGCCCGTGCTGCGCGACCGCTCCGACGTCGCCGCGTACGCCGCGTACCGGATGCCCGCGACCTTCGAGGCCGTGCGCGCCGCGCTCGACGCCTTCCGCGCCCGTACGCCCGACTGGGCCCCGGCCACGCACATCGACATCGGCGGCGGTACGGGCGCGGCCAGCTGGGCGGTGGCCGCCGCCTGGCCGCGGGGCGGGCACACCACCACGGTCCTGGACTGGGCCGAGCCCGCGCTGGCCCTCGGCCGCGAACTGGCCCGGCAGGCGCCCTCCGAGGCGCTGCGCACCGCCCGCTGGCAGCGCCTGGCCATCGGCGACGGCCTCGCGCTGCCGGACGGGACCGACCTGGTCACCGTCAGCTATGTGCTGGGCGAGCTGACCGAGGCCGACCGGCAGGCCGTCGTGGCCGAGGCGGCGCGCGCGGCGCGGGCCGTGGTGCTGGTCGAACCGGGCACCCCGGACGGCTATCTGCGGATCCGCGAGGCGCGGGACCGGCTGCTGGCGGCCGGGCTGCGGATCGTCGCCCCCTGTCCGCACGGCGCGTCCTGCCCGATCGAGCCCGGCGCCGACTGGTGCCACTTCGCCGCCCGGGTCCGCCGCTCCTCCCTCCACCGGCGGGTCAAGGGCGGTTCGCTGCCGTACGAGGACGAGAAGTTCAGCTATGTCGCGGCCGTACGGTTCGACGCCTCGCCCGCCGGGGCGCGGGTGGTGCGCCGCCCGCAGATCCGCAAGGGCCAGGTGCTGCTGGACCTGTGCGCGCCCGAGGAGGGGCTGGGGCGCACCACGGTGACCAAGCGTCAGGGGCCGCTGTACCGGGCGGCCCGCGATGTCGCCTGGGGCGACGTGTGGCCGCCGGAGGAGGAGCCGACCCGCTAGCTCAATGGCTGTCGGCGACGCTCTCAAGTCGGTTGGGGCTCTGGAGGACCCGGAGAAGCGGAAGTGACCGAAGCCGCGACAGATCGGCAGAGGCGTTGGGGTTCGAAGCCGGTCGCCTCGCGGAGGTTGGCGACGGTGGCTTGTGCCGCCCGGTTCCAGTCCGTGTAGAAGGTGGGGCCGGCGGGGTCGAGGAAGGTCATGCGGGCGAGGTTGTCCGCCGGGGTGAACGCCGAGTAGAGGGCCTGGGCCAGCGCGTTGACCGCGAGGAGGTCGAGGGTTCGGTTCATGACGAACGCCGGGGTGTTGGGGTAGCCGCCCATCAGCTGTCGCAGGGCGGGGCTGACGCGCCCGGTGGAGTGAGACGAGAGCCGGTCGCCGGGCGTGGCCCCGGCCAGCCGGTACAGGTGCGCCCTGGCGTCCTCGTCGAGGTGCAGCGCATGACTGAGAGCGTCGATCACCTGGGGCGAGGGGTTGCGTTCGCGGCCCTGTTCTAGGCGGTGTAGTAGTCGGCGTTCACTCCGGCCAGGACGGCGACCTCCTCGCGGCGCAGCCCGGCGACTCTGCGGGTCCCGTGGCTCGGCATCCCGACATCGTGCGGGCGCAGGGCGGCGCGGCGTGCGCGCAGAAAGTCCCCCATGCGGTTGTCGTCCATGTCCTCAGGCTAGGCGGCGCGCCGCCGTGCTGCCTGGGTGTGGTGCACCCAGGGAGCATGCGTCCTGGTTGGTCGCCGCTGACCTGCGCAGACTCGGTGGAGCGGGAGGGACCGCACCGTTCGAGGAGAGGGGGCCGCCATGGCCGCGATCGAGGACGGCCACGTGGATGTGGTCGGTATGTGGGTGACCGAGGACGGGCACATTCGGCAGGAGCTGCTGCCGGACGGCCGTTACGACGAGGCTCGCGGCGAGCGGGCCAGTGCGTACACCGGCCGTTACACGGTCACCGGTAGTCACCTGGACTACGTCGACGACACCGGGTTCACCGCCACAGGGGACATCCGCGACGGAGTGCTCTACCACGAACACCTCGTGCTGTACCGAGAGTCGAGCCCGTCGTAGCGGGGCGGCGAGCGTAGCGGGACAACGGGGTTCGGGCAGCAGCTGCTCCGGTCGGGGAGAACGACTCCTCGTGGGAGCGGACCGACTGCCGAGGCAGGCAGCAGTCGCTGACAGACGTATCAAACGCAAGGGAAGGACCGTATTCATGACCGGACCAACCAGAAAGGCACCTGGCTCGGTATGAAGGCGGCGATGCCGCTGCTGCGAGCGAGCGGCAACGCGTCGGTGATCAACACCTCGTCCGTGCTCGGCCTGGTGGGCAGCGGCGCGGCCGCGGCCTACCAGGCGTCGAAGGGCGCGGTGCGCCTGCTGAGCAAGACGGCCGCGGTCGAGTACGCCCGGCAGGGCGTACGGGTCAACTCGATACATCCCGGAGTGGTCGCCACACCGATGATCCAGGACCTCCTGGAGGAGCAGGGCGACCAGCAACCGGACATCCAGCGCACCCCCATGCGCCGAGCCGGCCGCGCCGATGAGGTCGCCCCCGCGATCCTCTTCCTCGCCGGCGACGACTCCTCCTTCGTCACCGGCTCGGAACTCGTCGTCGACGGCGGCCTCACCGCACACTGAACAACCCGCCCGCCGGGCGTCCACGGCGCCACCCGTGCGCACGCCCGGCAAGCGCGCTCATCTCCTGTGCCGTCTGCCTCGTGAGTGCGTGACCGTACAGCAACCCAGACAGCCGCGTGGGAAAACTGCGCGCGACCCCGATCTTTACGAGAGGACCTCATCATGACGCCCACCGCCGCGTCTGCCGAAGCATCCGAGTTCGCCGGGAAGACCGCCCTGGTCACCGGGGCCGCGCGCGGCGTCGGCAAGGAGACCGTGGCACTGCTCCATGCCCGCGGCGCCCGCGTCGTCGCCGTCGACCTGCGTCCCGACGTCACGACCCTGCAGGACGCATTCCCCGGCGTACTCGCGATGCGGGGCGACATCACGCGGGAGGAGACCGCCGTCCACGCGGTCCGCTCGGCGCTGGACACCTTCGGAGGACTGGACATCCTGGTGAACAACGCCGGACGCACCCTGAACAAACCCGTCACCGAAACCACCGCCGAAGACTGGGACACCGTGATGGCCGTCAACGCCCGCGGATCCTTCCTCTGCGCCCGAGAAGCCTTCCGGGCCATGCGGAGCCGGGGCGGCGGGAGCATCGTCAGCACCGGGTCCTACGCCAGCACGGTCGCCCTGCCCGAAGGCGCCGCCTACAGCGCGTCCAAGGGCGCCCTGGCCCAACTGACCAAGGTGCTCGCCGTCGAAGGCGGACCATGGGGCATCCGCGCCAACCTTGTCGCCGCAGGCGTCATCGAGACCGACTTCCTCGACACGATCCGCCCCGACAGCCGCGCCTACCTGGCATCGTTCGCCGACGCCCAGCCCCTGGGACGAGTCGCACAGCCCGAAGAGATCGCCGAGGTTCTCTGCTTCCTCGCCTCACCACGCTCCAGCTTCATCACCGGAGCCGTGGTACCCGCAGACGGCGGCTTCACCGCCGTCTGACGTGACGGGGCCGATCAGCCGTTGCTCGGACACACCACCCTGCCTGCCGGACGGCGGGTTGCCGGAAGTTCGTCATCCATCACGGGCCGATAGGCGGTGTTGTTGCACTTGAAGCCGAGCGTGTTCAGCAGCGGCGGAAGCATCTGCCGGTAGTACGAACTGTACGACGACCGGAGCGTGGTGCGGACCTTGGCCCTGAAGACCTTCTCGTTCGTCTTCGCCTCCGCCACCAGCTCACGGAGTGTCTTCTCCCCGACCACAGGGAACAGGGCCCGGCGTACGACCTCGTCGGGCTTGTCGACGGCGGCCGTCGCCAGCTTGAAGAGGATGCCCTCCTTGCCGCACACCTTCTTCAACTCGGCGGTGAGCTGCCGACCTACTTTGCGGCTGGTGTCTGAGCTAGGACTCCGGGGCCTCCTCGACAGTCACCGACCCCGCGCACTGTGCGAAGAAGCCGGGAACTGTCATGGGACTGTGGGCGGTGGACAGCCCCGCTCAGCGTACTGACGAGCGTCCGGGCTTGCCCGAAACTGGGGCTCAGCCCGCCGCAGGCGTCGCGACTCGGGGGACACTCCTAACCCGCGGCCGGAGCCGGGGTGAAGGTGACCGGGAGGGAGACCAGGCAGCGGTACCACAGGGAGTCCATCCACTGCAGCTCATCGGGCTCGACCGCCAGCTCCAGGTCCGGCACCCGGTCCAGCAGCACCTCGATCGCCGTCTCCGAGATGATCTTGCCGAGGTCGGGTGCGTGCGCCGGGCATCCGTAGTCGCCACCGGAGAAGGACACGTACGCGTTGTTCCCGGCGTAGCCCACCGTGGAGTCGGGCCACAGCAGCGGGTCCGCGTTGGCGGCGGCGAAGCCGAGGACGAGGAGGTCGCCGGCGCGGATGCGCTGGCCGCCGAGCGTGGTGTCCCGGGTGGCGAAGCGCCCGATGACGTTCTGGAGCGGGGAGTCCGCCCACAGCACCTCGTTCATGGCCTCGCCGATGCTGCGGCGGTTGCCCGCGAGGGTCATGGTGAACCGGTCGTCGGTGAGCATCAGCCGGACCGTGTTGCCGATCCAGTAGGACGTGGCGGGCATGCCCGCGGCGATCATCACCATCAGGTCCCCGACGAGTTGCTCGTCGGTGAGGTCCGGGGAGTTGGCGATGTACCGGGAGGTGACGTCCGGGCCCGGCGTCTCGCGCTTGGCCGCCACCAGCCGCTGTACCACCTCGGCGGCCCGCTGCTGAGCGGCCATGGATTCGTCGTTGGAGAGCAGCGAGACGGTCACCGCCTCCGCCATGTACTCCAGCTGGTCCTCGGGCAGGCCGTACATCGTGCCCATGGCGAGGGCGGGCACCGAGTAGACGTAGTCGAAGACCAGGTCCGCCTTGCCGGTGCCGATGAACTTGTCGATCAGCGAGTCGGCGAAGCGCTCGCAGTGGCGGCGCAGTTCGAAGGGATCGACGGAGGCGAGGGCGTCGCTGACGGCCGCCGAACGCCGCCGGTGCTCGTCCCCCTCCGTGAAGTGGATCATGGGGCTGTGGGCCACCCAGGGCATCAGGGGCCAGTCGGACGGCACCTCGTCCCAGCGGTTCCAGCGGCGCGAGTCGCGGCCGTAGGTCTCGACGTCGCTGACGACCTGGCGTATCTCGCGATAGCCGAGGACGAGCCAGGCGGGGACGTCGGACTCCAGCAGGACCGGGGCCACCTGCCCGTGGTCGCGCCGCATCCGTTCATAGCTCTCGGCCGGGTTCCGCAGGTACCGCTCCCCGTACAGCAGCGCGGGTCCGGCGGAGGAGGGGTCGGCGTGGGCGGGGCAGCCGGGGGGCGGCGCCGCCGGGCCCGGGCCGCCGGGCGCGCCCTCCGCGCCCGGTGGGCCCTGAGGGGCCGGGGAGTCCTGCGGGTCCTGGAGGTTCGTCACAGCGGTCTTCCTCATGGCGGTGGAGCAGCGCGGCCGTCCGGGGGATACACGGCAGGGGCACAGGCTAGCCAAGCGAACGGGTCAGGCCAACTGTCCTGCCCTCAGCGGCTGGTGAGGGCAGGTCAACCCGGCCGCGCGGGCCAGCGCCGTGGCCGCCGCCCTGTCCTGGCCGGCCCATGGCCCCCGGTCGCTGGGGGCAGGTCAAACCCAGCCGCGCGGGCCACCGCCCTGCCCTGGCGCGCCCCCGGCTGCTGGGGGCAGGTCACCCCAGGGCGCGGGCCAGCGCCGTGGCCGCCGCCGCGCGGGGCGCGCTGTCGCCGGGGCGGCGGCGCGGATGCACGGTGGTGGCGAGCAGCACCAGATAGGCCCCGCGGGCCCGGTCCACCACCAGGCTGGTCCCGGTGAACCCGGTGTGCCCCGCCGCGCCCCGGCCCGCCAACTCCCCCATGAACCACGGCTGGTCGACCTCGAAGCCCAGCCCCGGCGCGGTCAGCATCAGCTCGGTGGACTCCGCCGACAGCACGGGCCCGCCCCCGGCCAGCAGCGCCCGGCACAGCACGGCCAGGTCCCCGGCCGTCGAGAAGAGCCCGGCGTGCCCCGCGACGCCGCCCAGCGCCCAGGCGTTCTCGTCGTGCACCACACCCCGCAGCATCCCCCGGTCCAGCTTGCCCCAGGGCCGCCGCTGGTCCTCGGTGGCCGCGATCCGGGGCAGCCAGGAGGCGGGCGGGTTGAAGCGGGTGCCGGCCATGCCCAGCGGGCCGGTGACGGTCTCCCGCACGAGCCGGTCGAGCGGCTGTCCCGCCGACCGCTCCAGCACCCGCTGGAGCAGCAGGAAGTTGAGGTCGGAGTAGCGGCGGGCGGTACCGGGCGGGGTGGCCGGCGGCTCGGCCGCGAGCCGGGCCAGCGCCCGCTCCCGCCCGTCCTCCTCGTACAGCGGCAGTTCGGGGATCAGCCCGGAGGTGTGGGTGAGCAGCTGCCGCACCGTGATGCCGTGCTCGGCGGCGGCCGTGCACTCCGGGGCGTACGCGGCCACCCGCCCGTCCAGCGCGATCAGCCCGCGCTCGACGGCCCGCAGCGCCACGATCGTGGTGAACAGCTTGGTGAGCGAGGCGAGGTCGAACACGGTGTCGCGGCGCACCGGCTCCCACCGCTCGCGCGGCAGCTCCACGCCCCGGTCGGCCCGCTCGTCGTACGCCGCGTGGCGCACCGCCCAGCCGACGCCCTCCTCGGCCAGCGGGCCGGAGCCGGTCCCGGCGGCCAGCGCGACCCCGGAACACCACGGGCGCTCCCCCTCGGGAAGCGCGTGGACGGTCTCCAGCAGCCGGGTCAGACCACGGTCACGCTGTGCTTCGTACGTCGCTGCCACGGACGGCAGAGTCCCATGAAGCAGGCCATGGCCGCGAGCGCGCAGCACAGCTGGACGACGGCCATCGGCACCGCCGTGGTCTCGCCCGCGATCCCCACCAGCGGGGAGGCGACCGCGCCCAGCAGGAAGGTGGAGGTGCCCAGCAGCGCGGAGGCGGAACCGGCGGCGTGCGGGGTGCGGTTCAGGGCCTGGGCGTTGGTGTTCGGCATGGCCAGGCCCATCGCGGACATCAGCAGGAACAGGCACCCCGCCACCGGGACCAGACCGGCCTTCCCGAACACCCCGGAGGCCAGCACGAGCAGCGCGGCCGCCGCGACGGTGATCACCACCAGCCCCACGGCCAGCACCTTGTCCATGCTGACCCGGCCCACCAGCACCCGGCCGTTGAGCTGGCCGGTGGCCACGAGACCGATCGAGTTCAGCCCGAAGAGCAGGCTGAAGGTCTGCGGCGAGGCGCCGTAGATCTCCTGGACGACGAAGGACGAGCCGGAGACATAGGCGAAGAGCGCCGCGAAGGCGAAGCCGCCCGCGAGCACATAGCCGGTGAAGACGCGGTCGGCGAGCAGCCCGCGCATGGTGCGCAGGGTCTGGCCGAGCCCGCCGTCATGGCGCCGCTCGGGCGGCAGCGTCTCGCCCAGCCGGCGCCAGACCACGAGGGTGAGCAGGGCCCCGATCACGGTGAGCACCACGAACACGCCGCGCCAGTCGGTGAAGCGGAGGATCTGGCCGCCGATGAGCGGGGCCACGATGGGCGCCACGCCCGAGATGAGCATCAGGGTGGAGAAGAAGCGGGCCATCGCGATGCCGTCGTAGAGGTCCCGGACGACGGCGCGGGCGATCACGATCCCGGCCGCGCCCGCGAGCCCCTGGAGCAGCCGGAAGCCGATGAGCAGCCCGGCGGTGGGGGCGAAGGCGCAGACGGCGGTGGCGACGACGTAGACCACCATGCCGATGAGCAGCGGACGGCGGCGCCCCCACCGGTCGCTCATCGGGCCGACGACGAGCTGGCCGAGCGCCATGCCCATCAGGCAGGCGGTGAGGGTGAGCTGGGCGGTGGCGGCCGAGCTGTGGAGCGCGTCGGTGACCTCCGGCAGGGCCGGGAGGTACATGTCCATGGACAGCGCCGGGAGGGCGGTGAGCCCGCCGAGGATCAGGGTGACGAGAAGGCTCGTACGACGCTGCGCGGTGAGCCCGGGAGTGGCGGCAGCGGAGGTGAGGGAGGCGTCGGGGGACGGGGTTCCGGGCAGGTCGGCCCGGGTGGGAGCGGCGGCCGGTTGGCCGGGCTGCTGCATGCGTACCTTCCATGAGTCGTTGATGCGTTTCTATGCTCTCAGCGATTCGAAGGGACTCGAACCTCTGGGGACAGGGGGGAACGGGGTGGGGATGGCCGGGACGAGCGGGTCGGGCACCGTGCGGTGGGGGGTTCTGGGGACCGGTGGCATCGCCGCGTCGTTCACCACGGATCTGCTGGAGATGGCGAACGCGCAGGTCATCGCGGTCGGCTCGCGCCGGCCGGAGTCGGCGAAGCGGTTCGCGGAGCGGTTCGGGATACCCCGCGCCCACGGCCGCTGGGAGGAGCTGGCCGCCGATGACGACATCGATGTGATCTATGTCGCCACCCCGCACTCGGCCCACCGGGCGGCGGCCGGGCTGTGCCTGGAGGCGGGGCGTGCGGTGCTGTGCGAGAAGCCGTTCACGCTCAATGTCCGCGAGGCCGAGGAGCTGGTGGACCTCGCCCGGGCCCGGGGCCGCTTCCTGATGGAGGCGATGTGGACGTACTGCGATCCGGTCGTCCGCCGGATGACCGAGCTGATCCACGACGGCGCGATCGGCGAGGTCCGGGCGGTCCACGCGGACTTCGGGCTGCCCGGCCCGTATCCGCCGGACCACCGGCTGCGCGATCCGGCGCTGGGCGGCGGCGCCCTGCTGGACCTCGGCGTCTATCCGGTGTCCTTCGCCCAGCTGCTGCTCGGCGAGCCGGACGAGGTGCGGGCGGTGGGGCAGCTCTCCCCCGAGGGCGTGGATGTGAACACGGGCCTGGCGCTGGGCTGGGACGGCGGGGCGGTGGCGCTGCTGTCCTGCTCGATCACCGCCGACACGCCGATGACGGCGGCGGTGACGGGCACGGCGGGGCGGATCGAGTTCCCGCGCGGCTTCTTCCACCCCGAGCGGTTCGTGCTGCACCGGCCCGGCCGGGACCCGGAGGAGGTCACGGCGGTGGACGGGCTGCGCTCCTACCAGCGGGAGGCGGCGGAGGTGATGCGCGCGCTGCGCGCGGGCGAGACGGAGTCCCCGCTGGTGCCGCTGGACGGCACGCTGGCGGTGATGCGGACCCTGGACGCGGCGCGGGAGCGGCTGGGGGTGCGGTATCCGGGCGAGGACGGGTACGAGGGCGAGGGGTGAGCGCGGCGGGCCGGTGACGAGGGGTACGGGAGAGGTCGGAGACGGGTCGGAGACGAGGGCGGGGCGTGAGCGGGGCGGGCCCGGCGCATGGGGTGCGCGCCGGGCCCGCCCGCCCGTCAGACCTGCTTCAGGCCGGGGTTCCCGGCCTCGCTGACGAACGACGCCGCCGTGGTGAGCGGCGCGCCCTGGGTCGTGACCGCGGAGACCGTCTTGTAGTCGGCTCGTGCCCGCTCCTCGTCCAGCGAGACCGTCACATAGCCGCGCCGGCCGTTGTAGAACTTCATGTGCGGGTTGGCGGCCATGTACGTGGCCCAGTTGGCGGGCTTGTCGGCGCCGTCCTTGCCGCTGCTGATGGAGGTGCCGACGAACTCCACGCCCAGGGTCCGGGAGCCCGGGTCGTCGAAGTCCTTCTTGATGTCGAAGGCGTAGTGCACATGGACGTCGCCGGTCAGGACGACGAAGTTGGCCAGGCCCGCCTTCTCCACACCGGCCAGGATCCGCTCCCGGGAGGCGGGGTAGCCGTCCCAGGAGTCCATGGAGAGCTTGGAGCGCGCGGCCGTGGTGTTCTTCCGCTGGGAGAAGGTGACCTGCTGCGGCAGCACGTTCCAGGTGGCGGTGGAGCTCTGGAAGCCGTCGAGCAGCCAGCGCTCCTGGGCGGTGCCGGTGAGGGTGCGCGAGGGGTCCTCGGACTCCGGCCCCGGGTACTGCCAGCCGTCGCCGTACGCCTGGTTGGAGCGGTACTGGCGGGTGTCGAGGATGTCGAACTGGGCCAGCTTGCCGTAGTGGAAGCGGCGGTAGAGCCGCATGTCGGCGCCGCTGGGCTGCTGCGGCATCCGCAGCGGCATGTTCTCCCAGTACGCCCGGTAGGCGGCCGCCCGGCGGATCAGGAACTCGTCCGACGGGCCGCCGTTCTCGTCGATGTCGCCCGCGTAGTTGTTCTCGGTCTCGTGGTCGTCCCAGGTGACGTACCAGGGGAAGGCGGCGTGGGCGGCCTGGAGGTCCTCGTCGGACTTGTAGAGCGCGTAGCGCAGCCGGTAGTCCCCGAGCGTCATGGTCTCGGTGTTGAAGTGCGCGGGGAGGGTGCGGTCGGTGTAGTTGCGGGCGCCGCCCGCGGCGTTGACCGCGTACTCGTACTGGTAGTCGCCCACGTGGAAGACGGCGTCCAGGTCCTCCCCCGCCAGATGGCGGTAGGCGGTGAAGTAGCCGTCGTGGTACGCCTGGCAGGACACCAGGCCGAAGCGGACCTCCTGGACCTTGGCGCCCCGGGCGGGGGTGGTGCGGGTGCGGCCCACCGGGCTGGTCCAGTTCCCGGCCTTGAAGCGGTACCAGTAGACGCGGCCCGGCTCGAGCCCCTTGGCGTCCACGTGCACCGTGTAGTTGAACTCGGCGTGCGCGGTGGTGGTCCCCCGGCGGGCGACGCGCTGGAACTTCTCGTCGCGGGCGATCTCCCACTCGACCTTGACGGTGCCCTCTTCGGGCAGCCCGTTGCCCGGCTCGTAGGGGCGGGGCGCCAGCCTGGTCCACAGCACGACGGCGTCCGGCAGCGGGTCGCCGGAGGCCACGCCGAGCGTGAAGGGGTTGTCGGCGAGCGCGTGCGGCGTCACCTGCGCGGCCTGGGCGCTGGGCAGGTTGGTGGTGAAGGCGAGCGCGGCGGCCGCCCCCGTCACGGTGAGGAAGCGGCGGCGTCCCAGACGTGCGGCCGCGGCTCGTATGGCGCGCTGGTGCGAGTCATGTGCCATGTGCTCTCCCCTGGCTCGTGGCGTCAGAGGAATTGGAGTGTCGGGGGACGGCCGGGTGTTTGCGTGCACACGACATAGATATGACCGCTCGGTGAGGTCCGTTGCGGGAAGGGACCTTTACGGCGAATCCACCCGCTGTCACGGGGAACTGACGTGGCGTACGCTGCGGCGCCATGAGCGATGGTCGGGTGTCGGTGGTGTCGAAGGTGGCGGTGGTGACGGGCGCGGGCTCCGGGGTCGGCCGGGCCGTGGCGCTCGAACTCCTCGAGGCGGGCTGGTCGGTGGCGCTGGCGGGGCGCCGGGAGGAGGCCCTGGCCGAGACGGCGCGGCTGGCCGGAGGCGGTCCCCCGGCCCCGGTGGTGCCGACGGACGTGGCCGACCCGGAGCGGGTGGACGCGCTCTTCGCGGCGGTGCGGGAGCGGTTCGGGCGGCTGGATCTGCTGTTCAACAACGCGGGGAGCTTCGGCCCGCGCGGCGTGCCGCTGGAGGATCTGGCCTACGAGGACTGGCGGTCGGTCGTGGACACCAACCTCACGGGGGCGTTCCTGTGCGCGCGGGCGGCCTTCCGGCTGATGCGGGACCAGGATCCCCGGGGCGGGCGGATCATCAACAACGGCTCGCTCTCGGCGCATGTGCCCAGGCCGGACAGCGTGGCGTACACGGCCACCAAGCACGCCATCACCGGGCTCACCAAGTCGCTGTCGCTGGACGGGCGCCGGTACGGCATCGCCTGCGGGCAGATCGACATCGGCAACGCGGCGACCGAGATGACCGAGCGGATGTCCGCCGGTGTGCCGCAGGCGAGCGGGGAGGTGGTGGCCGAGCCCGTGATGGACGTCGCGGACGTGGCGCGTACGGTGCGGCACATGGCGTCGCTGCCCCTGGAGGCGAACGTGCAGTTCGCGACGGTCATGGCGACGGCGATGCCGTACATCGGCCGCGGCTGACGGATGAGGGAACGTCACCCGTCGTAGATAACCCTCCGATTGTGGAGATAGTGTGAGGATGCGGTCAATTCACCCCATCGGCACAGCGGCTCCCGGACGCCCCCCTCGCCACCCCCCGGACTGTTCGAGGACCGCTCGATATGGCAGGGTCGTTTCCCACCGCGCCACATCCTTCACCACCGCCCCACCACCGCCCCACCACTGCTCCATCACCGCCCCACCACCGCCCCACCACCGGCATCCGAACGAAGAGAGACCGCCGTGCGTTCTCTGCCGCTCACCTTGGTCGCCCGTCTGCTGCCCGTCGCCGTCCTCGCCGCCGCCGGGGTGGCCATGACGACCTCGGACGACTCGGACGCGAGCGCCACCCCGGCGGGCCCCTCCCCGCAGACCTCGGCCCCGGCCACCGGTGCCGCCGCGCCGCGCTACGCCAAGCCGCCCGAGGAGGCGTGCACCGTCCTCCCGGAGTCGATGATCAAGGACCTGGTGCCGGGCGCCAAACCGGCCGGGAACGAGCTGAAGTCCAGCGACCTCAATCGCCGCACGGGCTGCTCCTGGCACGCGCTGGACGACTTCGACTACCGCTGGCTGGACATCGCCTACGACGTCAAGAGCGTCGCGGGGAAGCAGAAGAGCGAGGGCGGCAGCGCGGTCCCCGGCCTCGGCGACAACGCGTCGGTGACCGAGAAGACCACCGAGGACGACGACCAGGGCATACGCGAGGCCGTGGTGACGGTCCACCAGGACAACGCCACGGTCACCGTGACCTACAACGGCGGCGACTTCGAGAGCCACAAGGCCGCCGACTCCGATGAGATCCGTAAGGGCGCCATCAGCGCGGCCAAGAAGGCGCTCGCCGCGCTCGACGGCTGATGGTCGCGCTCAGCCTTGGAGCTCGTTGCTCAGTCCTTGATGAACATCAGCCGTACTGAAGTGCCCTTCTGAGTGAACGGTTACGATCGCGGGCATCGCAACCGAACTCTGGAGTCCCACCGTGCCCGCCGCCCCCGAACCACGCCTGGGTATCGCCGTCCTGACCATGGGCAACCGGCCCAGAGAGGTGGCCGCCCTGCTGGAGTCGGTCGCGAAGCAGGACGTGCCCCCGGCCCGCGTCGTGGTCGTCGGCAACGGCTCCCCGCTCCCGGAGCTCCCCGCCGAGGTGACCGCGGTCGAGCTGGCGGAGAACCTCGGGGTCTCGGGCGGCCGTAACGTCGCCTGGCGGCGGCTGCGCGAGTTCGGCGACGTGGACGTGGTCGTCGACCTCGACGACGACGGGCTGCTGGTGGACGCCGACGTCTTCCGCCGGGTGCGCGATCTGTACGCCGAGGACCCGCGCCTGGGCATCGTGAGCTTCCGCATCGCCGACGAGACGGGCGAGACCCAGCGCCGCCACGTGCCCCGGCTGCGCGCGTCCGACCCGATGCGCGGCGGCGAGGTGACCACCTTCCTCGGCGGCGGCCACGCCCTGTCGATGGCGATGCTGGAGCAGATCGGCGGCTGGCCGGACGCGTTCTTCTTCACCCATGAGGAGACCGACCTCGCCTGGCGGGCGCTCGACGCGCGCTGGAAGGTCGTCTACGCCCCCGAGCTGCTGCTCCAGCACCCCCGGACCTCCCCCGCCCGGCACGCCGTCTACCACCGGATGACCGCCCGCAACCGGGTCTGGCTGGCCCGCCGCCACCTGCCGCTGCCGCTGGTGCCGCTCTACCTGGCCACCTGGACGCTCCTCACGCTCGCCCGCACCCGCTCCCTGACCGGGCTGCGGGCCTGGGCGGGCGGCTTCCTGGAGGGCCTGCGCACCAGCTGCGGCCGGCGCCGCCCGATGCGCTGGCGCACGGTGTGGCACATGACCAAGCTGGGCCGCCCACCCATCATCTGACGGCGGCGCGGCAGCGCTAAGGGGTGCCGGGTGGTTCTTTCCCCTCCCCGCCCCTTCCCGCTACCAGGGGCTCCGCCCCTGGACCCCGGGCGTGGGGCGGAGCCCCGGTTTCGGGGTCTGAGCCGCCGCATTGAAGTCCGGTGCGGTTCGGGTGCACCCCGAAGGGGCGCGGGGAACTGCGCGACCAGCCACGACGGCGCCGCGGAGGATCGACGACAGGTCAGGGCACTTCCCGCGGAGCGCTTAGGGCGGAGCCCCGGTTGTGGGGCCCGGGGCGGAGCCCCGGTTGTGGGGCCCGGGGCGGAGCCCCGGTTTCGGGAAGGGGCGGGGAGGGGAGTAGCCCGCCGCAGGCGTCACCACCCCTCGGCCACTCCCTACGGGGCCAGCCCGAGCGCGGGGAAGACCGACGCCTCGAGGAAGCGCGTCAGATACGCGCGGTCGGCAAGCCGACCCTCGAGCAGCGGGCGCACCCGCATCGCGCCGATCAGCTGGGCGGGGACGAACTCGAGGGCGGGGTTGTCCGCGTCCACCTCGCCGCGCTCCACCCCCCGGCGGATCATCGCCTGGATCGTCTTCACCTCGTGCTCGATCAGCGCGGCGCGCAGCGCCTGGAGCAGATCGGGGTTCTGCAGCGCGGCGTGACCGAGCGCGTACACCAGCGCGGTGTCACGGCCGCACACCTCCCCCGCCTCGCCCACGGCCTCCGCGACGGCGCGCAGATCGCCCGCGAGCGAGCCGGTGTCGATGCCCTCCAGCGCGAAGGGGCGCTTGCACGAGCGCAGCGCGGCGACGACGAGCTGGGGCTTGGTGCACCACTGCCGGTAGAGGGTGGAGCGGCTGGCGCGGGTGCGGGCGGCGACCGCCTCGATGGTGAGCGCCTCATAGCCGCCCTCCTGGAGCAGATCGAGGACCGCCTGGTAGAACTCCTGCTCCCGCTCGGGGGTGATCTTGGAACGGCGCTGCGGCGCGGCCGTCTCCGGGCTCTGCGTCGCCATCGGGTCCTCCTCCTCGGTCCACCGGACTCCGGTTCCCCTCCCCGACCACGCAGTCTACCGACACATCCGCGTACCGATACGCCCTTGTACCGATACGGCCCCGCCCCGGTACACTCTCGTATCGATACGTCTGTGTGCCGATAGCTCCACCGGTGGCAGGCAGACAGTGCCCAGAGGAAGGCACGGTGGATGAACCCGACCGTCATAGCCGTCGCGCTCGCGCTCGCCTCGGCCGTCGCCTACGCGACCGCGGCCGTGGCCCAGGAGCGGCTGGCCGCGGGCGGCCGGCCGGACCGCATGCCGCGGCTGCTGCTGCGCGGCGCCTGGTGGGGAGCGGTCGGCCTCAACTCCACCGGTGCCCTGCTGCATGTGGCCGCGCTGCGGTACGGACCGCTCACCCTGGTCCAGCCGCTCGGCGCGCTGACCCTGGTGGCGGCCGTCCCGCTGGGCGCGCGGCTCGCGGGGCGGCGGGTGGTCCGGGACGAGTGGCGGGGCGTGGTCCTCGCGCTGCTCGGCCTCGGCGCCCTGCTGCCGGTCACCGCCGGGGAGACCCCGCGCGAGACGCTGAGCCTGCCGGAGGCGGTCGGGCTCGCGGCCGTCGTGCTGGCGTTCATCGGGCTGTGCGTCCGGCCGGGGCGCGGAGGGCGCGGAACGCCGGGGCGCAGGGGGCGCGGAACGCCGGGCCGGGGGCTGCGGTTCGCCACCGCCTCCGGGGTCGCCTCCGGCGTCGCCTCGGCGCTCACCCAGACCCTCACGGTGGCGCTCGCCGACTCCCGCGCCCCCGGGGCGGCCCTGGTGTCCTGGCGGACCGCGGTCGTGGCCGTGCTCGTCGCGGCCTTCGCGGTGAGCGGCCTGCTGCTGTCCCAGAGCGCCTACGGCAGCGGGCTCGGCGCGCCCCTGGCCACCCTGACCCTGGCCAACCCGGTGGCGGCGGCCGCCATCGGGATCGTCCTGCTGGACGAGCGGTTCCGGGGCGGCCCGGGCGGCTGGGCCCTGGCCGCCGCCGGCGCGGCGGCGGCCGCCCGCGGGGTGGTCCTGCTCTCCCGGGCTCCCCAGGCGGGCGCGGGGGTGCGCGGGGACACCGTGGTGGTACGGGAGTCCGCCGTGCGCGAGGCCGCGGTAGCCGTACGAGAGACCGCCGTACGCGGTGTCGCCGTAGCCGTGGCGGAGCCCGCCGTGCGCGAGACCGTCGTACGCCAGGCCGCCCTGGAGACCGTCGTACGCCAGGCCGCCGCACGTGAAGCCCTCGCCCCCGGCGAGCCCCCGCGCGAGCCCGCCGCCGTCCCCCGGGAGCCGGTGCCCACGCCTCCGTGATCACCCGTGATCACCCGTGATCACCCGGGCGTCGCGGGGCCCTCCGCCGTATGGTTGACCGCATGGTGGACGCGAACGTGTCGACCCCGGCCGAGACCGCTGAGCAGCTGCTGGAGGAACTGCTCGGGGCCGCCCACGAGGCATCCCCGACCGAGCTCCCGCCGGCCCTGGACCGCTATACCGAGGCCATGGGCATGGGCCGCACGGTCGTCTACCTGGTCGACCTCCGGCAACGGCTGCTGATGCCGCTCGACGAGGGCGAGCCGCGCCTGGAGCTCGACGACACCCTGGCCGGATTCGCCTACCGCACCGGCTCGGTGCGGATCGAGGAGGCGTCCACGGGCGGGCTGACCGTATGGCTGCCGCTGATGAACGGCGCGGAGCGGCTGGGGGTGCTGCGCCTCCGGCCGGCCTCCCTGGACGGGCGCATGCTCGCGCGCTGCCGGATGCTGGCCTCGCTCCTCGCCCTGCTCATCACGTCCAAGCGGACCTACATCGACACCATCGCGCAGCTCACCCGCACCCGGGCCATGAAGCTGCCCACGGAGATGCTGCGGGCCTTCCTCCCGCCCCGCTCCATCGGCACCGGCCGAGTGGTCTCGACGGCCGTCCTGGAGCCCGCGTACGAGCTGGGGGGCGATGCCTTCGACCACTCGTTCACCGAGGACGTCCTGCACGCCGCGATCCTCGACGCCATGGGCCACGACCTGGCGTCCGGGCTGACCACCTCCGTGGCGATGGCGGGCAGCCGCAACGCCCGGCGCACCGGCGCCGACCTGGCGGCGCTCGTCACCACCGTGGACGAGGCGCTGGCCAAATGGCTTCCGGACCAGTTCTGCACGGGCGTCTTCCTCCAGCTGCACATGCCCAGCGGGGCGCTGCGCTGGTCCAACTGCGGCCACCCCCCACCGCTGGTCATCCGCCGCCGGCGGCTGCTGGACAAGGAGCTGGAGCGGCCCGCCGAACCGCCGCTGGGGCTGCCCGCGCGGCTGTCGGACACGCCCCGCCAGATCTACGAGACGACGCTGGAGCCCGGTGACCGCGTCCTGCTCTACACCGACGGGGTCGTGGAGTCGCGCGACGGGGGAGGCGAGCAGTTCGGCCTGGAGCGCTTCGCCGACCACATCATCCGCTCGACGGCCGCCGGGCAGAACGCCCCCGAGGCGCTGCGCCTGCTCATCCACGCGATCCTCGACCACCGGCACGGCGAACTCAGCGACGACGCCACGATTTTGATGATCGAGTGGCATCCGCCGGGTCCATGACGGGACCGTCCCCACGGGCTGAGGGGACCGTCCCCACGGGCTGACGGGACCGGCCCCACGGGCTGAAGGGACCGTCCCCGGCTCCCCCGTCCCGTGGGCACACTCGGGCCACCGATATTCGACTATTCGACCCCGACCGCAGGGGCACGATTCCTGTCCGATTTGTCACCCTTGAAGGAGAGGCCCCGTTCACCAATCCGCTCCCGCGGCCGACCGGGCGATTCACGCGGCCCACGGCCGCCCCCCGGAAGGAGTTGCCATGGCCAAGGCAGTCGGCATCGACCTGGGCACCACCAACTCGGTGATCGCCGCGTGGGAAGGCGGTGAGTCCTCGGTCGTTCCGAACTCCGAGGGAAGCCGCACCACACCGTCGGTGGTGGCCTTCACCGACACCGGTGAACGGCTGGTGGGGCAGCTGGCCCGGCGCCAGGCGATCCTCAACCCCAAGGGCACCATCTACTCGGCCAAGCGGTTCATCGGCCGCCACTACGACGAGGTCTCCGCCGAGGCCAGGGCGGTGGCCTACGACGTCGTCCCGGACGAGGGCGGCCTCGCCCGGTTTACGGTGCGCGACAAGCTGTACTCGCCGGAGGAGATCAGCGCGCAGGTGCTGCGCAAGCTGGCCGACGACGCCGCGAAGCAGCTGGGCGAGCGGGTGACCGAGGCGGTCATCACGGTGCCCGCGTACTTCAACGACGCCCAGCGCAGCGCCACCAAGGACGCCGGTGAGATCGCCGGTCTGAAGGTGCTGCGGATCATCAACGAGCCGACCGCGGCCGCCCTCGCCTACGGCCTGGACAAGAAGGGCCATGAGACCGTCCTCGTCTTCGACCTCGGCGGCGGCACCTTCGACGTGTCCATCCTGGACGTCGGGGACGGAGTGGTGGAGGTCCGCTCCACCGCGGGCGACAGCCACCTGGGCGGCGACGACTTCGACCGGCGGCTGGTGGACCACCTCGCCGACGCGTTCCAGCGGGAGAACGGCATCGATCTGCGCCGGGACCCGCAGGCGCTGCAGCGGCTCTTCGAGGCCGCGGAGAAGGCCAAGACCGAGCTGAGCTCGGTGACCCAGACCCAGCTCAACCTGCCGTTCATCACCGCGGACGCCTCCGGTCCCAAGCATCTGACCGAGACCGTGATGCGGTCCACCTTCGAGCAGATCACCGCCGATCTGGTGGAGCGCTGTCTGGGGCCGGTGCGGCAGGCCATGGCCGACGCCAAGGTCGGCGAGAGCGACATCGACGAGGTGATCCTGGTCGGCGGCTCGACCCGGACCCCCGCCGTACAGGCCCTGGTCCGCCGGCTGACCGGCGGCAAGGAGCCCAATATGAGCGTCAACCCCGACGAGGTCGTGGCCCTGGGCGCCGCGATCCAGGCCGGGGTGCTCAAGGGCGAGGTCAAGGACGTCCTGCTGCTCGATGTCACCCCGCTGTCGCTGGGCGTCGAGACCCGTGGCGGCGTCATGACGAAGATCATCGAGCGGAACACCACCATCCCGGTGCGCCGCACGGAGACCTTCTCCACAGCCGAGGACAACCAGCAGGCCGTGGACATCGTGATCCTCCAGGGCGAGCGCGAGCGGGCCGCCGACAACCGGGTGCTCGGCCGCTTCCAGCTGACCGGCATCCGCCCGGCGCCGCGCGGCGAACCGCAGATCGAGGTCGTCTGCGACATCGACGCCAACGGCATCCTCAACGTCACCGCCCGCGACCGGGACACCGGCAAGGAGCAGTCCATCCAGATCAGCGAGACCGGCAACCTCGAACGCGGCGAGGTCGAGCGGATGGTCCAGGAGGCCGAGCGCAACCGCGGCGAGGACCAGGCGCTGCGCGAGGCCGTGGACGCGCGCAACGAACTGGACGCCGCCGCCTACCAGGTCGAGAAGCGCCTCGCCGAACTGGGCGACGCGGTGCCCTCCCACGAGAGATCGCGCGCCGAGATGCTGGTGCACGACGCCCGCCAGGCGGTCAGGAACGAGGCCGGGACCGACCGGACCAGGCCGCTGACCTCCGAGCTCCAGCAGGTCTACGCGGGGCTGCAGGCCCACGAGCCCGCGGGCGCGGGTGCGGGCCCGGGTGGGGCGGCCGGTGGGCCCGGGGCGGGCGGCGCCCAGGGCACCGGGGCCGGGGCCGGGGGCGGCGGAGGCGACGAGGACGTCATCGACGCCGAGTTCGACAAGGGCTGACCGACACGACAAGGGACCACGAAGACCGATCCCCCACAGACCGATCCCACGCAGACCACACGGGCCGATCCGACCAAGGCTCACTGAGAGGCCGCCATGTCCACTCAACCGCAGCAGCCCGACCCGGTGCCGGAAGGCGCCGTGACGGAGCCGGAGCAGGAGCCGGAGCAGGGCCTGCCCGCCCCGGGCGCCGCGGAGGCGCGCGGCACGGGCGAGGAGGGCCCCGGCCCGGACGCGGCCGGCGGCCCCGGCCCGGACGCGGCCGGCGGCCCCGCCGTCGGCGAGGCCGACGAGAAGGCAGACGAGCGGGCCGCCGAGCAGTCCGCCGCCCTGGCCGAGCTCGACGACCGCTGGCGCCGCGCCCTGGCCGACCTGGAGAACCTGCGCAAGCGCCACGCCAGGGAGCTGGAGCGGGAGCGGGCCGCCGAGCGGGCCCGTACGGCGGTGGCCCTGCTTCCCGTCGTCGACAACCTCGAACTGGCCCTCTCCCACGCCGAGGCCGACCCCGGCTCGATCGTGGAGGGCGTCAAGGCCATCCACGACCAGGCCGTGGCCGCCCTGGCCCGGCTCGGCTACGACCGGCAGGGCGAGACGGGGGTGCCGTTCGACCCGGCCCGGCACGAGGTGGTCGGCGTGGTCGAGGACCCGGAGGCCGAACCGGGCACCGTGGTCCAGGTGCTGCGCCCCGGCTACGGGGAGCCCGGCCGCCAACTCCGGCCGGTGGCCGTGGCCGTGGCGAAGCGGGAGTGAGAAGGCCATGGCACGCGACTACTACGAGGTGCTGGGGGTGTCACGGGGCGCGAGCCAGGACGAGATCCAGCAGGCGTTCCGCACCCAGGCCCGCCGCCATCACCCCGATGTGAACAAGGACCCGACCGCCGAGGAGCGGTTCAAGGAGCTCAACGACGCCTACAGCGTGCTCTCCGACCCGAGGACCCGGGCCCGCTACGACCGGTTCGGCGAGGACTTCCGCAAGATCCCCGAGGACTGGGAGGAGCGCGTCGGCGCCGGTGCCGGAGGCGGCGGCGGTGGCTTCCGCGGCTGGACGACGGCCGGCGACGGCGGCCGGGTGCGGTTCACCCGTGGCTTCGGCGACGACGTCGCGGGCGGCGGGGTGGACTTCGAGGACCTGTTCGGCGCGTTCTTCGGCGGCGGCGCGGGGCCGGGCCCCGGCGGCGCGGGCCGCGTCACCATCCCCGGGGCCGACCAGGAGGCGGAGCTGCCGCTCACCGTCGAGGACGCCTTCCACGGCGGGCGCCGCGGCGTCACCCTGGCCGGGCCCACGGGGCAGCGCACCTTCGAGGTGAACGTCCCGCCGGGCGTCATCGACGGGCAGCGCATCCGGCTGCCCGGCCAGGGCGGCCGGGGCACCGGTGACGCACCGGCCGGGGATCTGTACCTACGGGTGCGGATCCAGCCCCATCCGCGGTTCCGGCTGGACGGCCGGGACATCCATGTGACGCTCCCGGTGTCCCCCTGGGAGGCCGCGCTCGGCGCGACGGTCCCCGTACCCACACCCGGCGGTACAGCCAAGGTGACCGTCCCGCCCGGCTCCTCCGGCGGCCGCCGGCTGCGGCTGCGCGGCGAGGGCATGCCGAACCCGCGCGGCCCCGACGGCGATCTGTACGCCGAGATCCGCGTCATGGTGCCGCCCCACCTCGGCCCCCGGGAGCGGGAGCTGTTCGAGGAGCTGGGCCGTACCTCCTCCTTCGACCCCCGGAGGGAGCGATGAGCACGCACACACCCGGGACCGTCACGGCCACCCGCCACCCGCCCGTGACGTCCCACCACTACGAGCTGGTGCCCGCGCGCAGGCTCTCCCTGGAGACCGTGGCCGACCGCACCGGGCTCCACCCCGACCTGATCCGGCGCTTCGTCGCCCTCGGCCTGATCGACGCCGAGCGCGACGCCGCCGGGCGGCTGGTGTTCGCCCTCGACGCCCCGGCGGCGCTGGCCCGCGTCGAGCGGCTGCACACCGGCCTCTGCCTCAACTACGCCTCCATCGGTCTGGTGCTCGACCTGCTCGACCGCATCAACCGGCTCGAAGCCGCGCTGCGCCGCGGCGGCGCGAGGAGTGAAGAACCGCCATGGACATGAACCGCCTCACCGAAAAGTCGAGGGAAGCCCTCCAGGACGCCCAGACCAAGGCCCAGCGTTACGGCCACACCGAGGTGGACGGCGAGCATCTGCTGCTGGCCCTCCTCGAGCAGCCCGACGGGCTGGCGCCCCGGCTGATCGGCCGGCTGGGCGCCGACCCCGAAGCGGTGCGCACCCTGCTGGAGGCGCAGGTGGCCCGCAAGCCCAGGGTCACCGGCCCCGGGGCCGCACCGGGGCAGGTCTTCGCCACCCAGCGGCTGGCCCAGGTGCTGGACACCGCCGAGCGGGAGGCGAAGCGCCTGAAGGACGAGTACGTATCGGTGGAGCACCTGGTGCTCGCGCTCGCCGAGGAGGGGTCCGCCACCGCGGCGGGGCGGGTGCTCAAGGAGCACGGCGTCACCAAGGAGGCGTTCCTGGGCGCCCTCACCCAGGTGCGCGGCAGCCAGCGGGTCACCTCCGCCAACCCCGAGGTGGCGTACGAGGCGCTGGAGAAGTACGGCCGGGACCTGGTCCTTCAGGCCCGCTCGGGCAAGCTGGACCCGGTGATCGGCCGGGACGCCGAGATCCGCCGGGTGACGCAGATCCTCAGCCGCAGGACGAAGAACAACCCCGTGCTCATCGGCGACCCCGGCGTCGGCAAGACCGCCATCGTGGAGGGCCTGGCCCAGCGCATCGTCCGCGGCGACGTCCCCGAGGGGCTGCGCGAGAAGACCGTCTTCGCCCTGGACATGGGCTCGCTGGTGGCCGGGGCGAAGTACCGCGGGGAGTTCGAGGAGCGGCTCAAGGCCGTACTCAACGAGGTCACCTCCGCCCAGGGGCGGATCCTGCTGTTCGTCGACGAGCTGCACACCGTCGTCGGGGCGGGGGCCGCGGAGGGCGCCATGGACGCCGGGAACATGCTCAAGCCGATGCTGGCCCGCGGCGAGCTGCACATGATCGGCGCGACCACCCTGGACGAGTACCGCAAGCAGATCGAGAAGGACGCCGCGCTGGAGCGCCGCTTCCAGATGGTGCTGGTGGACGAGCCGAGCGTGGAGGACACCGTCTCGATCCTGCGCGGCCTGCGGGAGCGTCTTGAGGTCTTCCACGGCGTCAAGATCCAGGACACCGCGCTGGTCTCCGCCGCCACCCTCAGCCACCGCTACATCAGCGACCGGTTCCTGCCGGACAAGGCCATCGACCTGGTGGACGAGGCATGCGCCCGGCTGCGTACCGAGATCGACTCCATGCCCGCCGAACTGGACGAGATCACCCGCCGGGTCACCCGGCTGGAGATCGAGGAGGCCGCGCTCTCCAAGGAGACCGACCCGGCCAGCCGCCAGCGGCTGGAGGAGCTGCGCCGGGAGCTGGCCGATCTGCGCGCCGAGGCCGACGCCAAGCACGCCCAGTGGGAGGCCGAGCGGCAGTCCATCCGCCGGGTGCAGGACCTGCGCAGGGAGCTGGAGGAGGTGCGCCGCGAGGCCGAGGAGGCCGAGCGCGCCTACGACCTGAACCGCGCCGCCGAACTGCGCTACGGCAGGCTCCGGGAGCTTCAGCGCAAGCTGGCCGCCGAGGAGGAGCAGCTGGCCGCCAGGCAGGGCACGCACCGGCTGCTGCGCGAGGTGGTCACCGAGGAGGAGATCGCCGACATCGTCTCGGCCTGGACCGGGATCCCGGTCTCCCGCCTGAAGGAGGGCGAGCGGGAGAAGCTGCTGCGCCTGGACCAGATCCTCCAGGAGCGGGTCATCGGCCAGGACGAGGCGGTCAAGCTGGTCTCCGACGCCATCATCCGGGCCCGCTCGGGCATCCGGGACCCGCGCCGCCCGATCGGCTCGTTCATCTTCCTCGGCCCCACCGGCGTCGGGAAGACCGAGCTGGCCAAGGCGCTGGCCGCCGCGCTCTTCGACACCGAGGAGAACATGGTCCGCCTGGACATGAGCGAGTACCAGGAGCGGCACACGGTCAGCCGGCTGGTCGGCGCCCCGCCGGGGTACGTCGGCTACGAGGAGGGCGGTCAGCTCACCGAGGCGGTGCGGCGCAAGCCGTACTCGGTCGTGCTCTTCGACGAGATCGAGAAGGCGCACACCGATGTCTTCAACACCCTGCTCCAGGTCCTGGACGACGGCCGGATCACCGACGCCCAGGGGCGGCTGGTGGACTTCCGCAACACCGTGATCATCATGACCTCCAACATCGGCTCGGTGCACCTGCTCGACGGCGTGACCTCCGCGGGCGAGCTCAAGCCGGACGCCCGGGGCCTGGTGCTGAGCGAGCTGCGCGGCCACTTCCGCCCCGAGTTCCTCAACCGGGTCGATGACATCGTGCTGTTCAAGCCGCTCGGCGAGCCGCAGATCGAACGGATCGTGGAGCTCCAGTTCGACGAGTTGCGCAAGCGGCTGGCCGAGCGCCTGATCGCCGTCGAGCTGACCCCGGCCGGACGCGAGGTGATCGCCCACGAGGGCTATGACCCGGTGTACGGGGCCCGCCCGCTGCGCCGCTACATCTCCCATGAGGTGGAGACCCTCATCGGGCGCGCCCTGCTGCGCGGCGACGTCGAGGAGGGCGCCACCGTCAAGGTGGACGGCCGGCACGGCGAGTTGGCGGTCAGCTACGAACGCCGGCCGGAGAACGCCGGACTCGGGAAGGCCGCGTGAGCGCGATGCGGCTCCGGACCGTCCCGCCCGGCCATCGGCCGCACCCCGCGGACCGCCCCGCGGTTCGAGGTGCGGGCCGTCCCGTCCCTGCTCATCCTGGAAACGAGAAAGGGTGAACGCCATGGCCATCGAGCCCGATCCGCACCTGTCGATGGTGCGCCCGGTCACCCCGCGCAGCCCCGAGGGGTGCGAGGAGTGCCTGCGCCTGGGGTCCCCCTGGGTCCATCTGCGGCTCTGCCTGACCTGCGGACACGTGGGGTGCTGCGACTCCTCGCCGCTCAAGCACGCCCGTGCCCACGCGTACGCCGAGGAACACCCCATCGTCGAGCCCATGGAACCGGGCGAGACCTGGCGGTGGTGCTACGCCCACGAGGCCATGGCCTGATGTCGGGCGAGGACCGGCCCCCCTCCCGGCACGGCGGCGTCCGGCCGGTCCGCCGCGCCGGCGGCGATCGGGCACCCAAGCGCATCCGCTCCCCATGACAGGAGGTGAAGGGTGATGAGCACACCCGCACGACGACACCAACAGCAGCGCCAAAGCGCGCTGGAACGCCCCCGGGTCTGGGCGCGCAATCCGCTGGCGGAGTTCGACGACCTGCTCAACCAGATGGGCGGTCTGCTCGAATCCACGGTCGGCGGGGCGGCGATGCCCGGCGTCGCGACGTGGACGCCCGCCGCCGATGTGACCGAGGCGGACGAGGCGTACCACGTCGAGCTCGAACTCCCCGGCGTCCGGCGCGAGGAGATCGACATCGAGGTCAACGGCCAGGAGCTGACCGTCACCGGGGAGATCAAGGAACGGGAGCGCAGGGGCGTCCTGCGCCGCGGCGGGCGCCGCACCGGCCGTTTCGAGTACCGGCTGCTGCTCCCGAGCGAGGTGAACACCGAGGGCGTCACGGCGGCCATGTCCGAGGGCATCCTCACGATCACCGTGCCCAAGGCGGAGACCGCCAAGCCCCGCCACATAGAGATCACCGAGTCCATCCAGGGCGAGAGCCAGCGGCAGCAGCAGCCCCAGCAGCAACAGCCGCAACAGCCGCAACAGCCGCAACAACCAGGAGGTTTCTGAGGCTCTTCCACTCCCGCGGCGGCCCGTGCCCCGCCGGGCGGCCGCCGCGGGCACCGAAAGGACGAACACGATGGTTGCGACAGGCTTTCCCGCGTTCGACACGACCGTCGACAAGACCAACCGGCTCCTCAAGGAGATCGAGGACGCGTACGGCTGGCCCAAGGAGCGCCGTAAACAGTCCTACGCCGCCCTGCGCGCGGTGCTGCACCAGCTGCGGGACCGGCTGACGGTGGACGAGGCCGTCCAGTTCGGCGCACAGCTGCCGATGCTGGTGCGCGGCATCTACTACGAGGGGTGGCGACCGGCGGAGACGCCCGTGAAGATGCACAGCGAGGAGTTCTTCCAGCGGATCCGGCACGACTTCCCGTACGCGATCCAGGGCGACACCGAACAGCTGGTGCACACCGTCCTGGCGGCCCTGCAGCGCCACATCAGCGAGGGCGAGTGGGATGATCTCCGGGGCCGGATGCCCGCCGACCTGGTCACCGTCATACCGGCGTAGCCGCGTACCCGCGTACCCGCGCGGCCACTCCGGCCCGCTGGACCGCCTGGTGGTACGGTCGCACCGATAGGCGGCTTGTGCGGGGTGCGGCGAGGAGGACGGGCAATGGGGACGGCGGCCGGAGAGGGCGGCGAGGGAGTACGCAGCGTCCTGCGCGCGCTGGATCTGCTCGCCCTGTTCGACGAGTCCCACCGCTCCCGCAGCGTACGGGAGTTGACGGACGCCACCGGACTGGCCAAGTCCACCGTGGTCCGGCTGGTGGCCACGCTGGAGCAGCGCGGGCTGCTGTGGAGCCGTGGGGACGGCCGGCTCACCCCCGGGGCGGGTCTGCTGCGCTGGGCGGCGCTCGCCCAGGACGCCTGGCGGCTGCCCCCGGAGGCGGTGGAGTGTCTGCGCGTCCTCTCGGTCCGGTCGGGTGGCGAATCCGCCCGGATCTACATCCGTCAGGGCGGCTCCCGGGTGTGTGTGGCCCAGCACGAGGGCACCCAGCAGCTGCGCCATGTGGTGCGCATCGGCGAGGAGATGCCCCTGTGGGCCGGTGCCTCCGGGCACGTCCTGCTCATCGGCGGCTCGGCCCGGACGCTGAGCCGGGTGGCCGCGGCGGCCGGGCGCGGCCCCGACTTCGCCTCCGTCCTGGCGGAACGGGCGCGCCTCGCCGCGGAGCGGGGCTTCGCGGTCAGCCACGGTGAGCGCGCGGACGGGGTGTCCGCCGTGGCCGCCCCCGTCACCGACGCGGCCGGGCAGGTCGTCGCCGCGGTGGGGCTCGGCGGGCCCACCAGCCGCTTCACCGAGGAGCGCGTCGAGTCCTTCCGCCCGGCGCTGGCCGAGGCCGCGAAGCGGCTGTCGGAGCTGGGGTTCCTCGGCGGGAGCGGCTGACGTCGCCGACGTCGCCGACGTTCAGGCGCTCCCGGCGCCGTTCCCGCCGCTCTCCGGCCGGTTGAGGTCCCGGGGCGCCGGGCCCTCGTACGAGGGCAGCAGCCGCCGGGGAAGCGGACCCTTGATCCTGGCCCCGCCGGACTTCTCCTCCCAGGCGTGGGAGAGGATGCCCACGCTGCGGGAGAGCACGAACAGCCCGCGCCCGAGCTCGGGCGGAAAGCCGAGTTCGCTGTAGACGATGGCGGTGGCGCCGTCGATGTTCATCGGCACGGGACGGCCGCGGCCCTCCGCCAGCGCCCGCTCCAGCGCCGTCCCGGCGCGCAGCGCCCAGCCCGGCGCCGCACCGTCCGCCACCGCCGCGCCCACCAGGTCGAGCAGCGGGGTGCGGCGCGGGTCGTACGGATGGAAGCGGTGGCCGAATCCGGGCACATGGGCGCCCGCGGCGCGGTACTCCGCCACCAGGTTCTTCGCGGCGTCGTCGACGTCCGCCCCCTCGGCCACGGCCTCCTCCAGCTCGGCCAGGACGCCCATGCACTGCTGACCGGCCCCGCCGTGGACGTCCCCCAGCAGGTTCACCCCGGTGGCCACCGCGTTGTTCAGCCCCACTCCGCAGGTGGCCGCCATCCGGGCGGCGGCGATCGACGGGGCCTGGGGCCCGTGGTCGACGGCGGCGACGAGCGCGGCCTCCAGCAGCCGCCCCTGGGTCCGGGTGGGCAGATCGCCGCGCAACAGCAGCCAGATGGTCTCGGCGAAGGACACCTGGCCGATCAGCTGCTCGACCGGGTAGCCGCGCAGCAGGATCTCGCCGGGGCGGATGCGGCTGACGGCGGTGGCCCACCAGTCGGTGACGTCCTGTGGAGTCATCACGTCCTGTGGAACCGTCGTGGCCTGTGGCTCTCCGGTCCGGCGGGTCATATCGCGCCACGCTCCTTCATCGCGTCGATCTCCTTCGGGGTGTAGCCGAGTTCGACCAGGACCTGGTCGGTGTGCTGGCCCAGCAGCGGTGGCGGGGCGGTGGCGGCCGCCGGGGCGCCGTCGACCCGGAACGGGCTGCCCAGGACGCGCAGTTCGCGCGTCCGCCCGTCCGGGAAGGGCAGCGTGCGGACGAAGTCCCGCTCCGCGAGCTGCTCCAGGCCCAGCGCGTCGGGTACGGACAGCACGCGTGCCGCCGGCACCCCGGCGTCGGCGAGGACTTCCTCCCACTCCGCGGCGGTCCGCTCGGCGAGCCCCTTCTCGATCTCGGCGCGCAGTTCCTCGCGGTGGGCCTTGCGGTCCGCGGGATGCGTGAACCGCTCGTCCTCCAGCAGCTCCGCCCGGCCGATGAGCCGGCACAGGGTGGCGAACTGCCGCTGGCGGTTGGCCGCGATGTTGAGGTATCCGTCCGCCGTGCGGAAGGTCCCCGACGGCGCGGCGGTGAAGTTCTCATTGCCCATGGGCCGCGGCGGGCGCCCGGTGATCAGGTAGTTGGAGGTCACCCAGCCCATCGCGGTGAGCGCGGCCTCCAGCATGGAGACGTCCAGGTAGGCGCCGCCTCCGGTGCGCTCCCGGCGCACCAGGGCCGCCGCCACGGCGAAGGCGGCGGCCATGCCGCCCAGGGTGTCGGCGACCGGGAAACCGGCGCGCAGCGGGCTGACCTCGGGGGTGCCGGTCACGCTCATCATCCCGGAGAGGCCCTGCACGATCTGGTCGTAGGCGGGCCGGGCGCGCAGCGGTCCGGTCTGGCCGAAGCCGGAGACGGCGCAGTAGATCAGCCGCGGGTTCTCCCGCATCAGGACCTCCCGGCCGACGCCCAGCCGGTCCATCACCCCGGGGCGGAAGTTCTCGAGGAGGACGTCGGACTCCCGCACCGCGCGCA
The DNA here is from genome assembly GCF_014712245.1 of Streptomyces sp. 5-10. NCBI lineage: Bacteria > Bacillati > Actinomycetota > Actinomycetes > Kitasatosporales > Streptomycetaceae > Streptomyces > Streptomyces sp. 5-10. Next base: position 13,737 of record NZ_JACVYG010000074.1, on the reverse strand, counting down.
GCAGGGCCGCACGCCCCTCCTCCTCCTTGAGGTTCAGGGTCAGCGAGCGCTTCCCGGCGTTCTGGGCCAGGAACGACGCGCCCAGCAGCTCCTCGCTCAGCTGCCGGTCGGCGCCCAGCTGGCGGGCCAGGTCCCCGGCCCCCGGCATCTCGACCTTGAGGACGTCGGCGCCGTGGAGGGCCAGCTGATACCCGGCGAAGGGCCCGGCGAGGACATTGGTCAGATCCAGGACCCGGATGCCGTCGAGCAGGGGTGGCGGGGCGGCGGGGGCGGGCGTGCTCAACGGATGACCTCCAGCGCGAATCGGGGCGTGACCCCTTGCCACGGGGTGTGTGCCTCCATAACATCACCGAACCACCAAGTGGCACAAGCGAACCGCACAGTGGTACTCGAACCACGGTGACAAGGGAGTCCCCCAAATGACGCACACCGGCAGTTCCGCCACCAGAAGGCCGGTCTTCCAGCCCAAGGTCGCCCTCGCCGCCGTCTTCGGCACCACGGTGGAGTGGTACGACTTCGCCCTCTACGGAACCGCGGCCGCCCTCGTCTTCAACAAGATCTACTTTCCGGACAGCGATCCGCTGGTCGGCGCGGTCCTCGCCTACGGCACCTTCGCCATCGGCTTCCTCGCCCGGCCCCTGGGCGGCGCCTACTTCGGGGAGCGGGGCGACACCAAGGGCCGTAAGGGCGTGCTGGTGGCCACCCTGCTGATGATGGGGCTCGCCACCACGGCCATCGGACTGCTGCCGACGCATGCGCAGATCGGCGTCGCCGCACCGGTGCTGCTGACACTGCTGCGCTTCGTCCAGGGCTTCGCCGCGGGCGGCGAGAAGACCGGAGCGCTGATCATCCTCTTCGAGAACGCACCGCCCAAGTGGCGCGGACTGCTCACCTCGCTGCCCGCGATCGGCACCGGCACCGGCACCCTCCTGTCCACCGGCGCCTTCGCGCTCACCACCGGGCTGCTGTCCGAGGACGCCTTCCTCTCCTGGGGCTGGCGGATTCCCTTCCTGCTCAGCGCCGGCCTGACCTTCTTCGGCCTCTGGGTGCGCCGCTCGCTGCCGGAGACCGCCGAATTCCAGCAGGTGCGGCGGGAGGGTTCGGTCGCCGCGACGTCCGGCCTCGCCGCGAAATCCGGCCGCCCGCTGCGGCAGCGGATCGCCGAGAGCCGCTGCGTCGCCGCCTGGCGCCGCTACCCCAAGGAGATGTTCATCGTGATCGGCGCGGGCGCCGCCGAGAACGCGGGCTACTACGTCTTCGGCACCTTCTCGGTCACCTACGCCGAGGACCGCGGGCTGCCGACCGCCGCGCTCCTCAGCGGCATCTCGCTGGTCGCGGCCGTGAAGCTGGTGACGGTTCCGGCCTTCGGCGCGCTCTCCGACCGCGTCGGGCGGCGCCCGGTCTCGATCGGCGGGGCCCTGGTGCTGCTGGCCGCCGCGTGGCCGTTCTTCACGGTGATCGACGGCGGCCACACCTGGGCCATCTGGCTCGCGCTCTTCCTCACCCTGGGCATCGGCCAGTCCGCCGTCCTCGGCTCCCAGCCCGCGTTCTTCGCCGAACTCTTCGACACCACGGTCCGGTTCAGCGCGGTCGGCATCGCCAACAACATCGGCACCGTGCTCACCGGCGGCCTCGCGCCCATGCTCGCGTCCGCCCTGCTGCTCTGGTTCGACCACAGCGTCATGGGTGTGGTCGTCTTCATCGCCCTGATGAGCGCGCTCACCGTGGTCACGGTGGCACTGGCGCGGGAGACGCGCGGGGCCGCCGAACCGGTCGAGGAGACGGCCGCACAGCGGGAGAACCTCCAGGCGGCGCCGTAAGTCCCCGGTCAGGAGTCCCCGGTCAGGAGTCCCCGGTCAGGCGCTCCCGTGCTCCCCGAGGAACGCCCGCAGATGGCGCAGCGTCTCGTCCGGCGCCTCCTCGGGGAGGTAGTGGTCGCACGGCAGCGCCTGCCCGCGCACGTCGTCCGCGTAGCCGCGCCAGACCTCCGGTACGTCGTAGTGGCGGCCGACGAAACCGTGCGCGCCCCACAGGGCCAGCAGCGGCGCGGTGACCCGGCGGCCCGCGGCGGCGTCCGCGTCGTCGTGGACCAGGTCGATCGAGGCGGCGGCGCGGTAGTCCTCGCAGCTGGCGTGGATGGCCGCGGGATCCGAGAAGCAGCGGATGTACTCGGCCTGGGCCGCCTCGTCGAACGGGGTTCCGCCCCGGTGGCGCGCCCCCATCCGGGTGCGGATCCAGAACGCGGGGTCCTGGCCGATGAGGTGCTCCGGGATGCCGTGGTCCGCCGCCAGGAAGAACCAGTGGAAGTAGCCGAGACCGAAGTCCTTGTCGGCGTGCTGGAAGACGTACCGCGTGGGCACGATGTCCAGGACCGCGAGCGCGGAGACCGCCCCCGGATGGTCGAGGGCCATCCGGTGGGCGACCCGGCCGCCCCGGTCGTGGCCGACCACCGCGAACCGGTCGAAGCCCAGCTCCCGCATCACCAGCAGCTGGTCGCGCGCCATGGCCCGCTTGGAGTACGGGGTGTGCTCGGCGTCGGACACCGGCTTGTGGCTGTCGCCGTAGCCGCGCAGATCGGCCAGGACCACGCGGTGGGTGGCGGCGAGCGCCGGGGCGATGTGGTGCCAGATCACATGGGTCTGCGGATAGCCGTGCAGGAGGAGGACCGGCGGCCCGTCCCCGGCGGTGCGCACGTTGATTCCCACACCCTCGACGTGGATGGTGCGGCGGTCGAAGTCGCCCAGCAGCTGATCGCTCATGGCCCGATCCCAGCACCCGCCGGCGGTGCGCGTCCAAGACCCGATGACGACAATCCTTATAAGCAACACCTATGGAAGGGTGAGGGCGCCGAGGGTGCTTGCTGAAGGTGCCGAGGGTGGCGAAAGTGGCGAGGCGCGGGAGGCGGCCCGGTGGATGTGCGGCAGCTGGAGTACTTCCTGGCCGTGGTGGACCACGGCGGGTTCAACCGGGCCGCCTCCGCGCTGTACCTGTCCCAGCCGTCCCTGTCCCAGGCCATCCGCGCCCTGGAGCGCGACCTGGGCAGCGACCTCTTCCACCGCATCGGCCGCCGGGCGGTCCTCACCGACGCGGGCACGGCGCTGATCGGACCGGCGCGGGAGGCGGTGCGCAGCCTCCGGCTCGCGCGGGCCAGTGTGGAGTCGGTGCACGGGCTGCGCACCGGGCGGGTGGACATCGCGGCCCCGCCCTCCCAGGCCGTCGAGCCGCTGACCGGGCTGATCGACCGCTTCGCCCGGGCCCACCCCGCGGTGTCCGTACGCGTGCAGGCCGCGTTCACCCCGCGCGATGTGACGGAGATGGTGCGCACCGGCGTGTGCGAGCTGGGGCTGCTGGCCTCCCCCGACCCCGTACCGCGGGGCGATGTGCGCACCTACCCGCTGTCCGAGCAGCGCTTCGTGCTGCTGACCCCGCCGGACGGGCCGTTCCGCCCCGGGGTGCCGGTGCGCCATGAGCAGCTGTCCGGACACCGGCTGATCGTGGGCCAGAAGGGCACCGGGATGCGCCGCTACGTCGACGACCTGGTGGCCGAGGGCGTCGCGCTGACCGTCGTGGTCGAGACCGAGCACCGGGTGTCGATCCTGCCGCTGGTGCTGCGGGGCGTCGGCCTGGCCGTGGTGGCCGACGCCTGGCGCGGCCTCGCGGAGCGGGCCGGGGCCCTGGTGCTGGACCTGGAGCCGAGCACCGGTCTGCGGATCGCCCTGGTCAGCAGGCGGGCCCCGCTGACACCGGCGGCGGAGGCGTTCGTCAGCACCGCCGTGGAATCTCATAGGGCCGGCCTATAAGAGCGATGCCATCTGCGTCTTGGACGCGGAAGTCGCTCCCCTGCTGCAATCCCCTCCATGACGAACCGCCGCACGACCACCACCCACCGCATCGCCCTGATCCCCGGCGACGGCATCGGCAACGAGGTCATCCCGGCCGCCCGCCGGGTCCTGGACTCCGTCGCCGCCCGGCACGGCCTCGGCTTCACCTACGAGACGTACGACTGGTCCTGCGAGCGCTATGCCAGCCTCGGCGCGATGATGCCCGACGACGGTCTGGACCAGTTGCGCGGCCATGACGCGATCCTGCTCGGCGCCGTCGGCTACCCCGGCGTTCCGGACCATGTCTCGCTGTGGGGGCTGCTCATCCCGATCCGCCGGGGCTTCCAGCAGTACGTCAATCTGCGCCCCATCCGCGTCTTCGAGGGCGTGCCCAGCCCGCTGCGCGACGCGGGCCCCGGCGATGTCGACCTCGTCGTCGTCCGGGAGAACGTCGAGGGCGAGTACGGCGAGATCGGCGGCCGCCTCGGGCGGGGGCTGCCGGAGGAAATGGCCGTCCAGGAAGCGGTGTTCACCCGCAAGGGCGTCACCCGCGTCCTGGACTACGCCTTCTCCCTCGCCGAGCGGCGCGGCGGCCACCTCACCTCGGCCACCAAGTCCAACGGCATCATCCACACCATGCCCTTCTGGGACGAGCTGGTGGCCGAACGCGCCGCCGCGCACCCGGAGGTGGCCTGGGACCAGGAGCACATCGACGCCCTCGCGGCCAAGTTCGTCCTCGACCCGCGGCGCTTCGACGTCGTGGTGGCCTCCAACCTCTTCGGCGACATCCTCAGCGACCTCGCCGCCGCGGTCGCAGGCAGCATCGGCATCGCCCCCGCGGCCAACCTCAACCCCGAGCGCGACTTCCCGTCCATGTTCGAGCCCGTCCACGGCTCCGCCCCCGACATCGCCGGACGCGGTATCGCCAACCCGCTCGGCGCGATCTGGTCCGCCGCCATGATGCTCGACCACCTCGGCCACCCCGAGGCGGCCACCCGCGTCACCGACGCCATCGCGACCGTCCTGGCGAAGACCCCCGTCCGCACCCCGGACCTGGGCGGCACGGCCACCACCGAGGAATTCACCGACGCGCTGCTCGAACTGCTCTGACCGGGGAGGGGTGGGGCTGTCCCCAGGGCGATGGGGGTGGCTGGCCGGATCGCCCCCGAACGCGGCGGTCCCTAGCGTGACCCTTCGAACGCAATGGGGCTTCGAGGGGGAATCGCATGAACGTGGTCAAGCGCAGGCGTGTGCTGAGTGGCGGACTCACACTGGCGGTGGCGGCGGGTGTCGCGGCGGTGACGCCACAGGGTGCCGCGGCGGTGACGCCGACGCACCACGACACACCACGGCGGAACACCGCCACGGAATCGACCACCGCCACCGACCACACTCCTCTGCGCGACATCCTGCACCGGCTGACCACGGTCGACGGCGCGCCCGGAGCCCTTCTGGAGGTGCGGAACCGGCGCGGCGGCGCGGTGCTGACCAGCGGCGTCGCGAACGTGAAGAGCCACGCGCCGATGCGCCGCGACAGCCGGTTCCGCATCGGCAGCATGACCAAGCCGTTCGTGGCGACGGTCGTGCTCCAGCTGGTGGGAGAGCGTCGCGTCGCCCTCGACGCGCCGGTGGAGCGCTATCTGCCGGGCGTCATCCGCGGCCACGGGAACGACGGGCGGGTGATCACCGTCCGTCAGCTGCTCCAGCACACCAGCGGCGTGCCCGACATCCTCGACTACCTCACCCCACAGGAAGTCCTCAAGGATCCGCTCGCCCACCACGACACCCGCGACCTCGTGAACCTCGCGCTCGCCCATCCCCCGACCTTCGAACCCGGCACCGGCTGGCGCTACTCCAACACCAACTACCTGCTGGCCGGCCTGCTCATCGAAAGGGTCACCGGCCACACGTACGGCGAGGAGATCCGCCGGCGCGTCATCGCGCCACTCGGGCTGCGCGAGACGTACGTACCGGGCGACGACCCGACGATCCCCGGACCGCACCCGCGCGGGTACGCGCGGCCGGGCGAGAACGCCCCGCTGCTGGACATCACCGCGATCAACCCCACGGTCGCGGGCCCGGCCGGCGGCATGATCTCCAGCGGCACCGACCTCAACCGCTTCCTGGACGCGCTCGTACGCGGCGAGCTGCTGCGCCCGGCGCAACTGCGGCAGATGATGACGACCCGCCCGACCGGCAACCCCGACGGCCGGGCGTACGGCCTCGGCCTGGAGAGCAGGCCACTGCCCTGCGGCGGCGGCCTCTACTGGGGCCACGGCGGCGACATCCCCGGATACGGAACGGTGGGCGGCGCCACGGTGGACGGCAGGCAGGCGACGGTCATGGTGAACGTCAACCCGGGCGGCACGGACGCCCAGGACGCCGACATGAAGGCCGCCGTCCAGACAGCCCTCTGCGAGAGCCACCGCCACAGGGCGGAATAGCCGCGGCGGATCACACCTTGCTGCTGAGCATGCGCATCTTCCGCACCTACGCACGCGTCTACGCCACGGACCTGGACACGGCGCTGGCACCGCTCACCGCCGTCACCGGCGAACCGATCACCACCCGCTTCACCATGCCGAACGGCCTGGAGCTGGCCACCGTCGGCCGGGTTCTGGTGGTGGCGGGAGAGGAGCGGACACTGGAGCCGTACAGGGCGACGTCGGCCACGCTGATCGTGGACGATCTGGACGAGTGCCAGGTACGCCTCACCCAGTCAGGAGCCCAGATAGTGCGCGGCCCGCAGGCGGTCCCCACCGGCAGAAACCTGACCGCCAGGCTGCCCGGCGGCGCCCAGCTCGAATACGTGGAGTGGGACGAGGCCCAGTGGGACCGCGCCGGAGGCCGCCCGGACACCTCGAACCCCGCGTAGGCCGGCTGACGGGACTCCCCGTGCCCGGGCGCGGTGGCGCCACGCGCTCGGGGAGCCCATCGCCGTCACTCGGCAGAAGCCCCAGGTCAGGACTGGGGGCGGCTACCGTGATTGGCCCCGTTCTTACGGCGGGCCTTCTTCTTACGACGTCGCTTCGACGACATGTCGCCTCCTTGTCCGGCACTGCTTTTCGCCCTATGTGTACCGATCGCCTCGGCACCTCAAGCGATGATCGCGGCGCGCTTACCCAGCCCCCCGGCACATCACGCCCCTCCGTGAAACACCTCACGCCACGCTTCAGCCCGCCTCAGGACCAGGCGATCTCGCCATGCCGGGAGACGAAGCGCCCGGTGCCGGCCCCGGGCCGCTCGGTGGCGAGGGCGACGATCGCGTCCGTGCCCTCGGTGACGGTTTGGGGGCCGCTGTGACCGTTGAGGTCGGTCGCGGTGTAGCCGGGGTCGGCGGCGTTGACGCGGATGCCCTTGAGTCCCTTGGCGTACTGCGTGGTCAACATCGTCAGCGCCGCCTTCGAGGAGGTGTACAGCGGCACGACGACGCGCGACTCGGGCCGGTCGGGGTCGTGGGTGAGGGCGAGGGAGCCCATACCGCTGCTGACGTTGACGATCGCGGGGTCGTCCGAGCGGCGCAGCAGCGGCAAGAACGCGGTGGTGGTGCGGACGACGCCGATGACGTTGACGTCGAGGACGGCGAGGGCGTCGGCGGCGGTGAGGTCGCCGGGATCGCCGACGGGGCCGTGCACACCGGCGTTGTTGATCAGGACGTCGATCCTGCCCTCGTGTTCGGCGACGTTCGCGGCCGCGTCGGCCACGGACGCGTCGTCGGTCACGTCGATGGGGACGTAGCGGGCGCCGAGCGCGGCGGCGGCCTCCTCGCCCCGCTCACGGTCGCGGGCTCCGATGAGCACGGTGTGGCCACACTCGATCAGGCGGCGGGCGGTCTCGCGGCCGAGCCCCTTGTTGGCTCCGGTGATGAAGGTGATCGTCATGCGTTCGATGCTGGTCCCGACGGCGGAGGCGGGCCAGGGACGCTTCGACGGTAGGAAGACCACTACCACCTTCGCGCCCACCCACCCGACCGGGGATGCGGGAGGATGGGTGCATGCCGACGACACCCGGAACCGGACTGGGCGCGATGATCCGCACCTGGCGGGACCGGCTGCCCCCGTCGGCCGCCGGGCTGCCGGTGGCCCGCGGGCGCCGGGCGGCCGGGCTGCGGCGCGAAGAACTGGCCGACCTGGCCGGGGTGTCGGTCGACTACATCGTGCGCCTGGAACAGGGGCGGGCCACGACACCCTCGGCCTCGGTGGTGGCGTCCCTGGCACGCGCCCTGCGGCTGTCCACCCCCGAGCGGGACCACCTGTACCGCCTGGCCCAGCTCGCACCGCCGGTGGACGGCGCCATCTCCGACCACCTCCCACCCGGCGTGCGGCGGGTGCTCGCCCGGCTCGGGGACGTGGCCGTTGCCGTGTTCGCGGCGGACTGGCAACTGGTGTGGTGGAACCACGGGTGGGCCGCCCTGCTGGGCGACCCCTCCGCCTCGCCGCCGCGGCTGCGCAACTTCGCCCGCGACAGGTTCCCGGTGGACGCCGGCCCCGCCCGCCTCGCGCTGTGGCCGGTGACCGAGGCGGACCGCGCCGCCACCGACGCCGCCGTCGTCTCCGACCTCCGCCGCGCCACCGGCCGCTTCCCCCAGGACAGCCGCTTGGCCACGCTGATCCGTGAACTGAACGCGGGCAACAAGAGGTTCGCCGAACTATGGGCGGCCGGAGAGGTGGCCGCACACCGCGAGGACCACAAGACGATCGACCACCCGTCGGTGGGCCCGGTCACGGTGGACTGCGACGTGCTGACCGACGGCGACTCCGAGCTCAAGATCGTCATCATGACCGCCGTGCCCGGCAGCCAGGACGAGACCAAGCTCCAGCTCACCACCGTCATCGGCCCACCGGCCGGCACGCCCACCTGACCCGCGCACGGGAAGTCCCGGGAACCGCACGGAGAGGATCCCGTCCACCACGGCACCGGACACCCCGGTCCCGCCACACACGACTGCGCTACTGCCGTTGCCCCGTCGCCTCCGGGAAGGACGTGCCCCTCGTGTTCACCACACAGGACGAATGGAACACCGGCTACGCCGATGGCCGCCGCTATCGCCAACTCAGCGACCGCGAGCGCTCACTGCTCGCCACGCACCTTCCCGCCCCGGTCAACGGCAAGGCCCTCGATGTCGGGTGCGGGGTCGGAGAACTCGCAGCCCATCTGTCCTCGCTCGGCTACCACGTCGACGCCGTCGACTGGTCCGACAACGCCCTCGCCGAGGCAACCGCCCAGCACGGGCATGCCGCCCGGTGGCTGTGCCTGGACATCGAGCTCGAGGACTGGGCACCACTGCACGCCGACGGCTACGACGTGATCACCCTCCGGTTCGTGTATCCCTTCCTGAAACACCGCGACCGAACCATGCGGGCCCTCGGCAGCCGCCTGCGACCTGGCGCGGCCATCGTGGTCATCACGCCCCTCGCCGCCGACACCCCGGCCGAGCGGCGCGGCATCGCGCTCGACGAGGACGAACTCGCCCACCTGCGAGCCGGCTGGTCCGCCACCGAACGCCACGACGCCGAAGGACTGGCCTTCGTACTCCTGCGCGGCCCTCACCCGGCCGAGACCACGCCACCGCCCTCGCCATCGGCCAACCGCACGCAACGCGCACCGCGCCGCATCCGGCTCGACCCGGCCGAACACGACCTGTAGGCCGTCCATGAGCTCGCCCAGTGGCGACAGCTCATGGGCGAGCTGCCCTTCGCCCGCCTCGATGCCATCGAACGCGCACGCCACGACCGAGGCCCGAACTATCTCGTCACCGGTCGGTCATCCCCTCGTGCGTCCGGCTCTACACAGGGGACTACCGGCCCCGACGTTTGGTCCTGGAACGCAAGTACCCGTTCCAGAACTGCTTCGAGGCAACACCGAACCAGCAGGCCACGATCGGCCCACGCCTGGCTGCGGAGCGGACGACGAGTTGACCGCTCGGACCGCCGCCTTTACACAGCACCAGCGGTCTCGCGCCCTTCTTGTCAAAATGACAGGAACCGAAGTACCGTGAGCCACATGCAAGCTGACGTGTGGTCACCCACGCCTGTGCTATTGACGGTCGATCTTGTGATCCTGACGCTGCGCGAGGGGCGACTGTGTGTCCTGCTCGTGGAGCGGGGCGAAGATCCTTTTCAGGGCATGCTGGCTCTGCCTGGCGGATTCCTCAATCACGCTGGTGAGGAGATCCTGGACGCGGCCCACCGTGAGTTGCGTGAGGAAACCGCTCTGGTCGCTGAGTTGGTGCACCTTGAACAGTTGGCCATCTACGGGGACGCAGGCCGTGATCCACGGGGACGAGTAGTCTCCGTGGCCCACTTGGCGATCGCGCCGGGACTCCCCGAACCGGTCGCGGGAACGGATGCCGTGGATGCTGCGTGGGTTCCTGCGGAAGCCGTCCTGTCCGGTGAGGTGGAACTGGCCTTCGATCACCGCCGGATTGTGACGGACGGAATCGAGCGCGCACGTACCAAGCTCGAATTCTCGGCGCTGGCCACGGCATTCTGCGGAGAAGTCTTCACCATCGTCGAGTTGCAGCAGGTGTACGAGGCGGTTTGGGGAACCGAACTCGACACCCGTAATTTCTACCGAAAAGTCCAGGCCGTAAAGGGATTCATCATCCCCGCCGACCAGGGACGTAGGACCACGGGAGGACGGCCCGCGCGGCTGTACCGGGCCGGGCCGAAGACGGTGTTGTTCCCGCCACTGATCCGACCTGTGCCGTCCACGAGGGAAGAGGACACGGGAGAGGAAGGGGAATAGATGTCGAAAGACCTGGTGGTGATTCTCACCGCCCTCAATCTCGAGTACCAGGCCGTGCGCCGGAAACTGGCCGGTCCACAGGTGCACCGTCATGAGCGTGGGACGCGGTTCGAGGTGGGAACCGTGCAGGGCACTTCATGCCGTGTAGCGCTGGGTCTGACGAACAAAGGGAATCATTCCGCCGCGGTGATCGCTGAGCGTGCGATCCAGGAGTTTTCGCCGGTGGCCGTGTTGTTCGTCGGCGTCGCCGGTGCCCTGTGGGGCACCGCCCGGCTGGGCGACGTGGTGATGGCGACACACGTGTACGCCTACCACGGCGGAACCAGCGAGGACGACGGGCTCAAGGCCCGCCCCCGGGTGTGGGAGGCGGCGCACGGTATCAGCCAGCTCGGCTCGCATCTGGCTCGCGTGAACGACTGGGCCGACGACACGACCGGTCATGGGCGCCCGCCGCAGGTGCGCTTCGGCGCGATCGCCGCCGGCGAGGTCGTACAGAACTCGAAGATCTCGGCCGAGGCGCGCTGGATCCGGCAGCACTACAACGACGCGCTCGCGATCGAGATGGAGGCCGCCGGTGTGGCGCAGGCCGGTCATCTCAGCGGAGCACCGGTGGCCATCATCCGGGGAATCAGCGACCGAGCGGACGGTACGAAGAGCAGCGCGAAGGACCGTAACTGGCAACCACGAGCCGCGGCGAACGCGGCGGCATTCGCCACACGGCTGGCCGTGGAACTGGTGGGAGAGCAGGCGCAGATAGCAATGTCCCAGGCAGACAAGGCCCATACGGCCGACAAACTCAAAGAGCACGTCAGCAACACCGCCCATAACAGCACCGTTGGCATCATGGCCAGCTCGGTCAAGGAGAGCAGCGTCTACTTGAACGCGGCCCCGAAGGTGACCAGTCCGGCGGACCTGGTCGCGGAACTGGACGGTTTCCGTGAGCACCTGAAGCGTCACCACGCCGAGAGCGTCCTCGACGACGACACCTACCAAGAGGCACTGGCCGAGCTGGACTTTGCCCGCCGGGCGGCAAGTGAAAACACTCCCGAATCCTCCAAGAGAGCGACCATGGCACTCAAGAGGTTACGCGGCCTGCTCGCAGAGCTTCCCGAGCTGGTGGCCAGGCTGGCACCACTGGTTGTTGCGGCGGGTGACCTGTCATGAACAACGGCAGCAGCGTCACGCACAATTCCGCATACGACTCCATCGTCGGAGTCCAGGGCGGGGTCGTACACAACGCCAACGTTTCCATCCTCCATCCGGATGCCTCACCTCAGGAAAAGTACAAGGTCGGTGTGCGGTTCCTGGAGGACGGCGTCCCCAGCCGTGCTCGCGACATGATCAGTGACGCGATCGCTCACGGACACGACAACGCGGAGGTCCGTTTCCACTGGGTACTCGCCATGCTCAGCGCACGCGCCTACCACGACCTCAGCACCGAAGAACTCCAGCAGCTGCGCCATGCCTCCGGGCGCGTACGGGCCTACGCCGAGGGACAGTGGAAAGACGCTCTGCGCGTCGCTTTCGAACTGCTGGCGATGCTCAGCACTGCGGATGACCAAACAGGACGCGTACTGGAGCGGTTGCTAGCCCTGTCACCTCGCCAGCGTGACGGGATCCTCCACCACTTCGACCTCGTACTCACCGGAGGGCTGAAGGACAGCCTGTGGGCCGAGAACCGCGAGCGGGCCGAGAAAGCTCGCTTCGGCAACGACCGGGCCCAACGGGTCTGGGCCTATTTCGAACCCGACCCGATCGGGGCACGGGCCCTGCCGCCCCGCCCGAGCACCGCCGCTGCCGCAAGGGCAGCCCTCCCGGTCCGCGCCGGTCTGTTCGTCGTCGTCACCGCATTCCTCTGGATCCTGGCTTTGGTCGCGGATCCGGCTGAGGCGATCATCGAGTTACTGGTGGCGCTCGGTGCAGGCCTGACCGCAGCTCACTTCGGCCACCAATGGTGGTACCACGCACATCAGCTGAAGGCCAAGAACCGCTTGCTCCACATTCCGCAGACGGGCGATCCCGCCACTGCCGGGGACGGGTTCACCAACCGCGTCCGTCATTCGTTCGACCACTACTTCAGTACTCGCGTGCCCCACGGATTCGCCCCGTACATATGGCTCAACCATACCGTCCACATCCGCAACAGCCTCGTCGCCGAGATCGCGCTCCTCTACCGCGAGAGCCGAATCAGCGTGGACCGGGTCGACTGGCTGATCCGCTATCTCGCTGAGGATGCCCGAGACCGTCACAACAAAGGTACTCTGTTCGATCACCGCCACCAGGGCCAGACGCCGGCGGTGGCGCAGGTGCTGTGCGTGGTCGCCCTCATCACTCTCAGCATCACGACTCTGGCCCTGCTCGGAACAGTGGCCTCAGGAGCCGGCGCGTCGCAAGTGCTGCTGGCCATTCTGGCCGTAGTCGGTTCGGTCTGGTCCGGACGCGCGGCGGCGTCCTCGTGGCTGGAAGCCCGGGGTGAAGAGCACCGGGTGGCCAAGGAAACCCAGGAATATCAAGAGCGGCTGACCGCGCGACAAGTCGCGTACCAGAACTGGAAGTCGTTCCTGGACACCATGCGACCCAGCGAGCTGGAAATGGAGACCTGGCTCACCTGCGACAAGACGCTGCTCGTCGACGAAGCACTTCGCCACTACCAGCTCACTTGGCGCGACCTGATCACCCACACCATCCTGATGACGCCGGCACGCCCCTACAAGCGAGCGCGTGTGAAGGGCGGTCCTTGGCGATACTCGCGCTACAGCTTCCGTCTCTTCTTGGTCACACAGGATGGCGTTCGCGAGATAAGCAAGGAATTCGATTTCGCCGACGCAAAACGTGGGATGGAGCAGCGAAGCAACTACCGGTTCGACGCGTTGTCCTCCGTACAGGTCACGGAACGCAGCGAGGTCGGCTACGACCTGGAGCTCATCCTCACCAACGGGCCAGCCAGGAACATTCGCGTAAAAGACGCCGACACCCATCAAATCGCGCCGGACGAGAACGCCCAGGAAATCGCCGAGATCGACCTCGATTCGGCTGGTTTCATCCACACCTTCCGCCTCCTGGAAGGAATCGCGGCGGACGGAAAGGGTTGGATCGAACGAAACAACCCCTACAACCTGCCGTCCTTCCGTGCTGCCGACTAGATGAATGAGTCCGATGTTCTCAGTGG
>NZ_JACVYG010000073.1:0-46453 GCF_014712245.1 Streptomyces sp. 5-10 | reverse complement strand
GGCGCCCGCGCCCCGCGCGCCACTCGCGCTCCCGGCCGCCGGTGCCGACGCGCCCTCGGCGGGGGCGTCGGCGCCCGTGGGGGCGGGGGCACGCAGGGTTACCGGCTCGGCGAAGGCCCGGACGTCGACCGCGTCGGTCACCGCTTCCGGGTCGGCCGCGTAGCGCCCCGGCTCGGCGGGGGCACCACCCATGGCGGGTGCGTCCGCGCCGTCGACGGCGCGTTCGGCGGGGTCGTCCGGCAGGTCCCCGGGGCGCTCGAGGTCCGCACGGCTCTTGGCGTAACGGCGCTCCATGCCCGCCCGTCCGGACAGCAGCCGGATGGCGGTGCTGAAGCGTTCCGTCGGACGGGCCTCATTGAGCTCGTCCTGCCTACGAAGCCACATCGGCACCAAATAGGCGGCCCAGGCCCCGACGATGACTGCGTAGATGAGGCCACTGCTGCTCACGCTCACACGGTAGAGGGGTCCGCATGAGGCCATCTGCCAATTGGCGCGGTGTGTCGCACGATCTGGCTGATATCTCGAAAGTTTTTTGTGATTGTTGGGATGACCAGGTTGGAAATGTTCCCGTTATTCGAACAAGTATTTCATTTCTGCGATGCGCCTGGTCGGGTCCTGTGCCACCGGTCCAGCAGCCCCTCGGACAGCTCCTCCACCGTGAGCGCGTAGACCAGGTGGTCGCGCCATGCGCCGTCGATGTGGAGATAGCGCGGCCGCAGCCCTTCCTGGCGGAATCCGAGTTTCTCCACCACCCGGCGGCTGGGCAGGTTCTCGGGCCGGATACACACCTCGATGCGGTGCAGTCCGACGGTGCGGAAGCAATGGTCGACGGCGAGCGCGACCGCGGTCGGCATCACTCCGCGCCCGGCCACCGCCTGGTCGATCCAATAGCCGACATGACCCGAGCACATCGACCCCCAGGTGATCCCCGCGACCGTCAACTGCCCGGCCAGCCGCCCCTGGTACTCGATGATGAACGGCAGCATCCGCCCCGCGTGCGCCTCCGCCCGCAGATGGCGGACCATCTGCCGGTAGGTGGGCCGGTGGGTCACGGGGCCGCCCGGCGGGGGCGGCGGGATGGTCGCCTCCCAGCGCCGCAGCCACTCCCGGTTGCGCTGGTTGACCTCCCGCCAGGCGCGCTGGTCGCGAAGCTTTATGGGGCGGAGGACGGTGTCGCCGTCCGCCAGCACGACCGGCCAGGGGGCGTTCAGCGCGCGCTCCCGGCCTGCCCCGCGGGATCGGCGGGATCATCGGCGGGGGCGGCGGCGTCGGCGGGTCTGCGGTGGTCCCCGCCGTGGATCTGGTCGACCGCGTGGACCAGGAGGCGGCCGAGCACCTTGAGGCCGTCACGCACCCCTCCGGTGGAGCCGGGCAGGTTGACGACCAGGGTCGTGCCGGCGACCCCGGCCAGCCCCCGGGAGAGCGCGGCGGTGGGCACCTTGGCGAGCCCCTCGGCGCGGATGGCCTCCGCGATCCCGGGGATCTCGTAGTCCAGCACCCGGCGGGTGGCCTCCGGGGTGCGGTCGGTGGGGGTGAGACCGGTGCCGCCGGTGGTCACCACGACGTCGTACGAGGCGGCCACGGCGTCCCGCAGGGCGGCCTCCACCGGATCGCCGTCGGGCACCACCCGCGGGCCGTCCACGGCGAAGCCGAGCCCGGCCAGCCCCTCGGCGATCAGCGGGCCCCCGGTGTCGGCGTAGACCCCGGCGGCGGCGCGGTTGGAGGCGGTGACGACCAGGGCGCGGCGTGACGCCGCTGAGCCGCTCATGCCCGGCTCCAGTCGCCGGACTTGCCGCCGGTCTTCTCCTCCACCCGGACGTCGGTGATGACGGCTCCCTTGTCGACGGCCTTGACCATGTCGATCACCGTCAGGGCGGCGACCGAGACGGCCGTCAGGGCCTCCATCTCCACGCCCGTGCGGTCCGTGGTCTTCACGGTGGCGGTGATCTCGACGGCGTCGTCGGCGACCTCGAGGTCCACCGTGACGCCCGACACCGCCAGCGGATGACACAGCGGGATCAGGTCCGGGGTCCGCTTGGCGCCCATGATGCCCGCGATCCGGGCGGTAGCGAGGGCATCCCCCTTGGGGACGCCCTCGCCGCGCAGCAGTTCCACGACGCGCGGCGCCACGCGCACGCGGCCGCTCGCCCGGGCGGTGCGCGCGGTGACGTCCTTGGCCGAGACGTCGACCATGCGGGCGGCGCCCGACGGGTCGAGGTGGGTGAGATGGTCCTGGGCGCTGCTCATCGTTCTCCCGGTCCGGGCCAGGTGGCTCCTGTGTGGGACGACACCGTACCCGCCACGGTCGGCGGCTAGGCCAGCAGGACGACGTCCACCTCGGCGCCGGGGGCGACCCGGGTGACGTCCTCGGGGACGACGATCAGCGCGTTGGCGTGCGCCATGGCCTTGATCAGGTGCGATCCCGCGCCGCCCACCGGGCTGACGGTGGCCGGGCCGTCGAGCGTGGCCGGCTCGTACCAGCCGCGCAGGAACTGGCGCCTGTCCTTGGGCGAGGAGGCGACGCCCTCCGGGCAGACCGCCTGAACGATGGTGCGGTGGATGTCGTTGCTGCCCAGCATGGTGCGGATGACGGGGCGCACGAAGAGCTCGAAGGAGACGTACGAGCTCACCGGGTTGCCGGGCAGGGCCATCAGCGGGGTGTTCTCCGGGCCGACGCGGCCGAAGCCCTGGGGCTTGCCGGGCTGCATGGCCAGCTTGCGGAAGTGGACCTCGTGCATCGCCTCCTTGACCACGTCGTAGGCGCCGACGCTGACCCCGCCGCTGGTGACGACGATGTCGGCGCGGACCAGCTGGTCCTCGACGGCGGAGCGCAGCGTGGCGGCGTCGTCGGCCACCGCGCCCACCCGGTAGGCGATCGCGCCGGCCTCCCGGGCGGCGGCGGTGAGCTGGAAGCTGTTGGAGTCGTGGATCCGGCCGGGGCCCGCCTCCTCACCGGGCTGGACGAGCTCGCTGCCGGTGGAGAGCACCACGACCCGCGGCCGGGGCCGCACCATCACCGTGGCGCGGCCGAGCGCGGCCAGCAGCCCGAGCTGCGAGGCGCCCAGCACCGTGCCGGCGCGCAGCGCGAGCTCGCCCGCGTCCGCGTCGCTGCCCCGGGTGCGCACGTGCTGGCCCTCCCGCGCCGGGCGGAAGACGCGCACCCTGCCGCTGCCGCCGTGGGGGTCCGAGCCCCGCGCGGGCATATGGGTGACCGGTCCGCTGTCGAGGCCGCCGTCGGTCCACTCGACGGGGACGATGGCCTGGCCGCCGGGCGGGACCGGGGCGCCGGTCATGATCCGGGCCGCCTCGCCCGGGCCCACGACGGGCAGGTCACCGCTGCCCGCCGCGATGTCGCCGACGACGGTCAGCACCGCGGGATGGTCCTCGGTCGCGGCCGCGACGTCAGCCGTACGGACGGCATAGCCGTCCATGGAGCTGTTGTCGAACGGCGGAAGCGCGCCGGGGACGGTGACGTCCTCCACCAGGACGCAGCCCTGGGCCTCGAGCAACTGCAGCTCGATCGGCTCCAGCGGATGGACGTGCCCGAGGATGTCGTCGAGGTGCTCGGCCACCGTCCAGACCCGGTCCTGGTCCGGGCCGCGGTCCGCGGCCCGCTCTGCGGTGCTGCTCAAGGTGCTACATCTCCTCGGTGACGTAACTGCGAAGCCATTCCCGGAACTCCGGGCCCAGGTCTTCACGTTCGCACGCGAGTCTGACAATGGCACGCAGATAGTCGCCACGGTCGCCTGTGTCGTAGCGGCGTCCCTTGAAGACGACGCCGTGCACCGGGCCGCCGAGGTCCGGACTGGAGGCTAGCGCCTGAAGGGCGTCGGTGAGCTGGATCTCGCCACCGCGGCCAGGGGCGGTCTCGCGCAGCACCCCGAAGACGGCCGGGTCGAGCACATAGCGGCCGATGACGGCGTAGTTGCTGGGCGCGTCCGCGGGGTCGGGCTTCTCGACCAGGCCGGTGACCTGGACGACGTCGTCGTCCACGGTCGGCTTGACGGCCGCACAGCCGTAGAGGTGGATCTGCGCCGGGTCCACCTCCATCAGGGCGATGACGCTGCCGCCGTGCCGCTCCTGGACGTCGACCATGCGGGCCAGCAGCGGGTCGCGGGCATCGATGAGGTCGTCGCCGAGGAGGACGGCAAAGGGCTGGTCACCGACGTGCGGGGCGGCACAGAGCACGGCGTGGCCGAGACCCCTGGGGTCTCCCTGGCGGACGTAGTGCATGGTCGCCAGGTCGCTGGACTCCTGGACGCGGGCGAGTCGGGTCTCGTCGCCCTTACGGGTCAGGGCCTCTTCGAGCTCGTAGTTGCGGTCGAAGTGGTCTTCCAGGGGTCGCTTGTTACGACCGGTGATCATGAGGACGTCGGACAGTCCGGCGGTGACTGCTTCCTCGACGACGTACTGGATCGCCGGCTTGTCGACGACCGGCAGCATCTCCTTGGGGGTGGCCTTGGTGGCCGGAAGAAAGCGGGTTCCGAGTCCCGCGGCAGGGATGACAGCCTTGCTGATCCGAGTACGCGATTGAGTCATGTACCGAACCCTATCCGGTGCCTTTGGGGCAGATGATGAGTATTCGGTGAATATGGCATGAGACAGGAAGATTGCGCACCCAGTGATCAACACCGACGCTAGTAAGCGCGCATTGCGGAGACATCACCTGACGATGAGGTCCAGGTTGACGGCGGATGACATCGAGAAGGCCGGCGCCGCTCTGGCGTGTCGTGCCCTGGAGCTTCCCGAGCTCGCCGGGGCGGCCACGGTGGCGGCCTATGTGTCCGTGGGCGGCGAGCCCGGTACGCACGCCCTGAGGGAGGCCCTGCGCGCCCGCGGAGTCCGGGTGCTGCTTCCGGTGCTGCTCGAGGACGACGATCTCGACTGGGGCGAGGACGAGGGGCCCGGTCGGCTGGCGCCCGCCCGGCGCGGCCTGCTGGAGCCCGAGGGGCCGCGGCTCGGCCCCGAGGCGGTGACCGGAGCGGACGTGGTGCTGCTGCCCGGGCTCGCGGTGGACCGGCGCGGAATGCGGCTGGGCCGCGGCGGCGGCTCGTACGACCGGGTGCTGGCCCGGCTGGCGGCGGCGGGGGCCGACCCGGCGCTGGTCGTGCTGCTCTACGACGGCGAACTGCTGGACGAGGTGCCCGAGGAGCCCCACGACCGTCCGGTGCACGCGGCGGTGACGCCGTCGGGCCTCCACCGCTTCACGCCGCGGCCCCGCTGAAGGCGCCCGGAGGCGTCTGTCGGCGGGGCCGCGAGGGTCGAACGGGCCCGGGGCCGACCGGGGGCGGAAACGCCCCTCAGACGGCCACCGGGCCCTTCGGGGCCTGTGTGGGCCCGGGTACTCCATGGGGCACTACGGGGTGAGCGCCAGCTCGTCCTCCGTCGACTTGTCCACGGCGCTCTTGCTGAACGCCCAGGGCAGCAGCTCGCCCTTCGCCCACTTCTCGGTCTGGTCCGTGTAGTGCGCGTTGTAGGCGTGACCGGAGGCGCCGGTGAGATTGATCCAGCGCGACTTGTCGAGGTTGTCGAGGTTGACGACCATCCGCATCGAGGGAACCCAGGTGACGTCGTAGCCGCCCGCCGCGTTCCAGCCGGTGGCGTTGACCGCCGCCTCGCCGCCGGAGAGGTTCCACGGGCCCCGGTTGAGGAGCCACTGCACCACGCCGGGGCCGTCGGTGCCCAGGGTCTGGTTCTTCAGCGTCAGCCGGTGCAGACGCCCCCAGCTCCAGCTGTTGATGTCCTTGCCCAGCTTGGCGGTGAGCTCCGAGCGCGCGGCCCGCATGGCCTGCGCCAGCAGCTCGTCACGGTTGGTGGCGCCAGGCCTGTTGCGGGTGCCCGCCGTCTTCCACCAGTCGTTCTTCGGATCCTTGATGATCTTGCGCACGACCTCGTACCAGCGGTCGCCGCCGTCGGGCTGGGCCATGTCCGGGTCGCGCTTACCGCATTCGCGCACCAGCCGGGCGTTGCCGTTCAGGTCCTCCAGCGGGCCCGAGTCGTCGGCCGGGCGCACCCGCAGGCACTCCCCCTTGACCCGCAGCTCCTTGGGGAGCTTGTCGCCGAAGGCCAGCTTGAGGGTGTTGCGCCAGACGGCGTTGAAGTACGCGGCGGCCGCCGAGTCCGAGTCCTGGGTGTAGTCCCAGCTCTCCAGCAGCTTCTGGGCCTGGCGTACGTAGTCGTCCTTGACGTCGACCTTCAGCAGATAGGGCGTCAGCAGTTTGGCGATCTCACTGCTGTTGTCCATCTGCAGGGACTGCATGTCGTCCGTGGAGATCTTCCCGCCGTCCTTGACCTTCGACTCGATGAGGTCGGTAATGCGCTGGCTCCGCGCGCCGTACCCCCAGTCGTCGGTCAGCAGATACGGGTAGTTCTTCTCGTCTATGACGGCCTGGTTGGCGGTGACGATATAGCCGCGATCCGGGTTGAGCTCCCAGGGCAGCGCCGACTGCGGGATGTACTTGCTCCACTTGTAGCGCGAGTCCCAGCCGGGCGCCGGGTAGCGGCCGTCGCCCTTGGAGCGCACCGGGATCTGGCCGGGCGCCTGGTAGCCGATGTTGCCCTTGGTGTCGGCGTAGATGAGGTTCTGGGAGGGGACCGCGAAGTCGCGGGCAGCCTTACGGAAGTCGCTGAAGTTCTTGGCCGTATTGAGCTTGAAGACCGAGTCCATGGTGTTGGACGGGGTCAGCGCGGTCCACTTCAGCGCCACCGCGTAGCCGTCGCCGCGGTCGGGGGCCACGTCGTCGGCGCCGGTGCCCACCGGGGCGCTCTTGCCGACGTCGGTGAGTTCGTCGTCGCGGTCGGAGACGATCGGGCCGTTGTTGGTGGTGCGGACGATGATCTTACGGCTCGCGCCGCCCGCGACCTTGATGGTCTCCTCGCGGGTGGTGAACGGGACCTGCTTGCCGTCGTAGAGGTAGCCGTCGGAGGTGACCTTCTCCAGGTACAGGTCGCTCACATCGGCGCCGAGGTTGGTCATGCCCCAGCTGATGTCCTGATTGTGACCTATGACCACACCGGGCAGACCGGCGAAGGTGAAGCCCGCCGTGTCGTACGGACACGCGCTGCTGACCTGCTTGCAGTGCAGCCCCATCTGGTACCAGACGGACGGCAGCTGGGGCGCCAGGTGCGGGTCGTTGGCGAGCAGCGGCTTGCCGGTGGTCGTGTACTTGCCGGAGACCACCCATGAGTTGGAGCCGATACCGGTCCCGTTCGGGCCCAGCAGCGCCGGAACGTCGTCCAGGGTCTTGGAGAGCGAGGACAGCTGCGTCTGCAGCCCCTGAGCGGCTCCGGTGGCCCCTCCGCCCACCGTACCGGTGCCTCCGGTGCCGCCCGTGGAGCCGGCCGGGGTGCCCTTGGGGTCGAACTCGTCCGTGACCTCGTTGAGGGCGCCGCCCTGGACGATCGGCTTGTTCCGGCTGTACGGGTAGGACGGGTAGAGCTCGTCTATCTGCTTGGCGCTGAGCCGGTTGGAGGCCAGGGCGCGGTCCACCTCGTCCTGCATGTTGCCGCGCAGGTCCCAGGCCATCGCCTTCAGCCACGCCAATGAGTCGACCGGGGTCCACTTCTCGGGCTTGTAGCCGTCGTTCTTGAAGTCCAGGGCCGCGTACTCGACCGACAGCGCGTCCCCTTGGTGGTCCTTGAGGTAGGCGTTGACGCCGTCGGAGTAGGCCCGCAGATACTTCTTGGTGGAGGCCGACACCTTGGTGTCGTACTCCTGCTTGGCCACCCGGTGCCATCCCATGGTGCGCAGGAACGCGTCGGTCTCCACCTGGCCGGAACCGAACATCTCCGAAAGCCGGCCCGCGGTCATATGGCGGCGGACGTCCATCTCCCAGAAGCGGTCCTGGGCCTGGACGAACCCCTGGGCGCGGAAGAGGTCCTCGGGGGTGCCGGCGTAGATCTGAGGTATCCCATAGCCGTCACGTTTGACCTGCACGGGGCCGGACAACCCCTTCAGCTGCAGCGATCCCGTGGTCTCCGGGAATGAGGCTCGAACTGTACTGATGCTCCAGTACGCGCCGTAGCCGACGCCCCCGACGAGCAGCAGCACGACTGCGATCACGATCAGGCGGAGACGTCGGCTCTTCTTCTTTTTGGGAGAAGAGCCGGTTGTGTTGGCGGGCATCGCTGTCCTTCGAGGGGCAGGGTGAACCTGGAGTGCTGGAGCAACCATAGGCGCAGCGCTGTCGCCGCCCCTACGCGGAGTCATGACTGACGCCCTGCACCGGCCACCGCCCGGGCTCGTACACCTCGGTGAAGCCTTCTCGTGGGAGGCTCGCGTCAAGATCCCGTAAAATGTTAGATAAGGCAATGAAGTTCCGGTCGGTGGGGACCCCTTCGCAGCGTTCCCTCCGCTCCCGCGAGAAAGGGTCGGCCCCTGACTGTTCACCACCTCAATGAGCTGCTGTTGATCTGCTCCCTCGTCCTGCTCTTCGCGGTGGCGGCGGTAAGGGTGTCATCGCGCAGTGGACTGCCCACGCTGCTGATCTATCTCGGAATCGGCGTCGCCATCGGCACGGACGGGATCGGCGTCACCTTCAACGACGCCGAGCTGACGCAGATCCTCGGCTACGCCGCACTGGTCGTCATCCTGGCCGAAGGCGGTCTGGGCACGAAGTGGGGCGAGATCAAACCCGCCCTGCCGGTGGCCGCCGTCCTGTCCACCGTGGGCGTCGCGGTCAGCGTGGGGATCACCGCGGCGGCGGGGCACTATGTGGTGGGACTGGACTGGCGGCAGGCGCTGATCATCGGCGCGGTGGTGTCGTCGACGGACGCGGCGGCGGTCTTCTCGGTGCTGCGCACGGTGCCGCTGCCCAAGCGGCTCACGGGCATCCTGGAGGCCGAGTCGGGCTTCAACGACGCCCCTGTGGTGATCCTGGTGGTCGCCTTCTCCAGCCAGGGCCCCATGGAGTCCTGGTACGCCCTGATCGGCACGATCGCCCTGGAGCTCGCGATCGGCGCCGTGATCGGCATCGCGGTCGGCTGGCTGGGCGCCTACGGCCTGCGGCATGTGGCGCTGCCCGCCTCTGGTCTGTACCCGATCGCGGTGATCGCCATCGCGGTGACCGCCTACGCGGAGGGTTCGCTGGCGCACGGGTCCGGCTTCCTCGCCGTCTACCTCGCCTCGCTCATCATGGGCAACGCACGGCTGCCGCACTGGCCGGCGACGCGCGGCTTCGCCGAGGGGCTGGGCTGGCTCGCCCAGATCGGGATGTTCGTCCTGCTGGGGCTGCTGGTCACCCCGCACGAACTGGGCGATGACATCCTGCCCGCCCTCGCGGTGGGGCTGGTGCTGACCGTGGTGGCCCGTCCGGTGTCGGTCCTGATCAGCACGGCGCCGTTCCGGCTGCCCTGGCGGGAGAAGGCGCTGCTGTCCTGGGCCGGGCTGCGCGGGGCGGTGCCGATCGTGCTGGCGACCATCCCGATGGTCAGCGATGTGCCCGACAGCCGCCGGATCTTCAACATCGTCTTCGTGCTCGTGATCGTCTACACCCTGATCCAGGGGCCGACACTGCCCTGGCTCGCCCCCCGGCTGCGGCTCGAGGAGCCCGAGCCGGCCGACCTGGGCATCGAGTCGGCGCCACTGGAGCGACTGCGCGGCCATCTGCTGTCGGTGTCGATCCCCCAGTCGTCCAAGATGCACGGCGTCGAGGTCGGCGAGCTGCGGCTGCCCCCGGGCGCCGCGGTCACCCTGGTGGTCCGGGACGAGACCAGCTTCGTACCGCTGCCCTCGACGGTGCTGCGGCGCGGCGACGAGCTGCTGGTAGTGGCCACGGACCCGGTGCGCGACGCGGCGGAGCGACGGCTGCGGGCGGTGGGCCGGGGCGGCAAACTGGCGGGCTGGCTGGGCACGGGAGCGGGTTGAGGGGCCGGTCGGAGGCTGCCTCAGGCCGTGTGTTCGATCACCGTATGTCTCGTCCCAGTGGACTGACGGGCGGGAATACTGCACTATGGAGCGTCGTTAGCACTCATTGAGTGAGAGTGCCAGGAGGAAGAACGTGCCGACCTACCAGTACCAGTGCACCGAGTGCGGCGAGGGCCTCGAGGCGGTGCAGAAGTTCACCGACGACGCGCTCACCGAGTGCCCCAACTGCGAGGGACGCCTGAAGAAGGTGTTCTCGGCGGTCGGCATCGTCTTCAAGGGCTCCGGCTTCTACCGGAACGACAGCCGCTCCTCCTCCAGTAGCTCGAGCGGCGGCTCCAGCAAGTCGGCGGCGAAGAGCGACAGCTCCGGCTCGTCGTCCTCTTCGTCCTCGGACTCGTCGTCCTCTTCCTCGTCCTCCTCCTCGACGTCTTCGTCGTCGGCGTCTTCCTCGACGTCTTCGTCGTCCTCGACGTCGAGCTCGGCCGCCTGATCGGCCCGCCTGGTTCTTCGGCTTCATCGGCGCCCCGCCACCTCCACACGGGAGGCGGCGGGGTGTCGTTCGCGTGGGCGCGGGTGGCTAGGGTGATCACATGGTCGAGACCAGCAGGCAAGCAGACATAGGGGTCATCGGGGGGTCGGGGTTCTACACGTTCCTCGACGACGTGACCGAGATCACCGTGGAGACTCCCTATGGGGCGCCGAGCGACTCGCTCGTCCTCGGCGACATCGAGGGACGGCGCGTCGCCTTCCTCCCGCGCCACGGCCGCAAGCACCATCTGCCGCCGCACCGCATCAACTACCGCGCCAACCTCTGGGCCCTGCGCTCGCTCGGGGTGCGGCAGGTCTTCGGCCCGTGCGCGGTCGGCGGGCTGCGGCCGGAGTACGGCCCTGGCACGCTGCTCGTCCCGGACCAACTGGTGGACCGCACGAAGGGGCGTACGCAGACCTACTTCGACGGCGAGCAGTTGCCGGACGGCCGGATTCCGAACGTGGTGCACACCACATTCGCCGACCCGTACTGCCCGGTGGGGCGGAAGGCGGCCGTGGACGCGGCGCGCGGACGCGGCTGGGAGCCGGTGGACGGCGGGACGATGTGCGTGGTCGAGGGCCCGCGCTTCTCCACCCGCGCCGAATCGCGCTGGCACGCGGCGCAGGGCTGGTCAGTGGTCGGCATGACGGGACACCCAGAGGCGGTGCTCGCCCGTGAACTGGGGCTCTGCTACACGTCGTTGACGCTGGTCACCGATCTGGACGCGGGGGTCGAGACCGGCGAGGGTGTCACCCACACCGAGGTGCTGAAGGTCTTCGGGGAGAACGTGGGCCGACTGCGCGAGGTGCTCTTCGACGCGGTGGGCAGGCTGCCGGAGACCTCCGCACGGGACTGCCTGTGCACCCACGCCCACGACGGCTGGGACCTGGGGATCGAGCTTCCGTAAGCCCGGTGCTGGGGCAGCCGGGCGACGACACTGGCGCCGGTCGAGGGGCGGCTGCGGCTGTGTGACGCGGCCGCCCGGCCGGTGCGGGGCAAGACCGCACGACCGCCCGAGAGCGCCGTGGGCCCGCGGCGGGGCGCCCGCGCAACGCTCAGGACCGGTTCTCGCCCGGCGCGCGATGCTCGGGGCCGGTTCTGCCCGCTGCGGGCGGGTGTCGGGCTCGCCGCGTGGCGGGATCGCTCGCGCGGGTGACCGAGTTGTCCACAGGCCGGTGGCCGTCCACAGGCCCCAGCGGGATCGGGCGGGGACGGGCATGGTGAGGGGGCCAGAAGCACTCGGACCCTCACGGCAGGCGGTGATGTGCCATGTCCCATCCGTCCCCCACCCTCGCGTTACCCCGCTCCGCTCCCCCGGCCCGTGCGGTGCCACGCTTCGATCCGGTGCGTCCCGGGCGCGCCGGCGGATTCGGGCTGCGGCGGACCGTGCGGCGACGCCGTCGCGCGATGGCGGCCGGGCTGGCGCTGACGGCCGCCGCACTCGCGGCCGCCGCACCGTCCGGCCGGGGGCACGCGGACGCGGTGACCTCGCCCGCGCCCGCGGGTGAGGAACGGCGGGGCGGCCCGCACCCCGCCATGGTCTCGGCGCCGGTCCGGATCGCCGACGCGGCGGCGGTGCGGCTGCTGCACCCCGGCGACCGGGTGGACGTGCTGGCCACGCCGCTGCCGGACGCCGCACGGGCCCGGTCGTCCGGTACTACGGCGCGGGTGGTCGCGCGTGGGGTCCGGGTGGCCGAGGTGCCGGGGCCCCGAAGCGCCCGCAGGACGGACGGCCGAGCCGACGGCGGCGCACCGGAGGTCGATGCGGATGCGAGCGGCGACGGGATGCCGGACGGCGGCGGCGCGCTCGACGGTCCGGCGGACGGCGGCGGAGCACTGGTGGTGCTGACGGTGCCGCGAGCGGACGCCACCGCGCTGGCCGGGGCCGCGACCGACTCCCGATTGGCGGTGACGCTATGCCGCCGCTGACTCCCCCGACTCCCCTGATGCCCCTCTCACCTGCGGGTGTAGGTTGCGGAACCGTCCGCTCAAGCACCGATGCGGCGAAAGAGAGGCAGTGGGTTGAGCCAGGAGAAGGTGACCGAGGAGAACAAGAGCGTCATGGAAGGGTTCAAAGCCTTCCTGATGCGCGGCAATGTGATCGACCTGGCCGTCGCGGTCGTCATCGGAGCCGCTTTCACCGCCGTCGTGAACTCGATAGTGAAAGGCCTCATCAACCCCATAGTCGGAGCCTTCGGCACGAAGGACCTCGAGAAGTACCGCTCCTGTCTCAAGGCGCCCTGCGAGACCAACGCCACGGGCGATATCGTCCACGGCATCCCGATCCTCTGGGGGAGCGTGCTCTCCGCCGTGCTGACCTTCCTGATCACCGCGGCGGTGGTGTACTTCCTGATGGTGCTGCCGATGTCGCGCTATCTGGCGCGGAAGGCCGCCAAGGAGGCGAAGGCGGAGGAGGAGCAGGCCGTCGCGGACGCCGAGGAGATCATTCTGCTGCGCGAGATCCGCGACGAGCTGGTGGCGCAGCGCGCCGCCGTCCGCGACGGTGGCGGCAGTGGCTCCAGCGCCTAGGAACCCGTCAGAGGTGGTGGGGCGGCTTCTCGTCGAGGAACCGGGCCAGATCAGCGGCATCGTCGGCACTGTCGCCGCCGGGAACCCGCTCACCCCACCCGTGGTCCGTATCGTCCGATGACCGCTGCGCGAAGGGATCGTCGAAGCTCAGCGCGGCGGCCGGATCGCGCGGTCCAGGGGCAGGGGCGGTGCTCATGCCTCAAGAGTACGGCCCGGGCAGCGGCTCGGTGTACCGGCCGAGCTCGTCGTGCCACCACAGGTCGCGCCCGGGCCTCCAGGACACCGGGCAGGCCAGCCGGTGGACCACCAGCACGGACCGCACCTCGGGGCAGCCGGCCAGCGCCCGGTCGACGTGGCGCTTGAGCGGCTGTATCTCCCCGCCGTGCTGCCCGGCGTCCGCGGTGATGACGACCTTGGCTCCGGCCTCCCTGATCCGGTCGCGCAGCTCGTGGGGGCGCAGCCCCACGGGGAGGCTGGCGCGGACGACGTCGAGCCGGCCGCAGGCCAGCGTGGCGATCACGGACTCGGGCACCAGCGGCAGATGGACCGCCACCCGGTCCCCGGCACGGACGCCGAGCCGGGTGAGCGCGGCGGCGGCCCGGGCCGCCTGGTCGAGCAGCTCGGCATGGGTGAGCTCCTCGGTGCAGTCCGGCTCGCTGATCCAGCGGAGGGCCACCCGGGCGGCCCGCCGAGGGTCGGCGGCCAGTGTCGGGAGCTCCTCCGTCCGAGAGGTACGGGGCACGGCGGTCTTCTTTCGGACGGGGGCGAACGGCATACAGCTCAGATTGCTGTCAGGTCATCAACGTCTGATGAACGCCCGCTATATGAGTCGTCAGCATCCCGTCCGGCGCGCTTCGGCGGCGATCACGGGAGGGCGGATGCCGGGGTGGTTCGCGCCTCGCTACTCGACCATGCCACGGCTTCCCGTGCTACGGATAGCCCCCATGGATACCGAGCGGACAAACCCCGAATCAACTCCCACCGGTCCGGCCGACGGTCTGACGGATGTCCGCGGACTGCGGGTGGGCCATGCCCAGCGGTCCGGCGGCGGCCGGCTCACCGGGACGACCGTGGTGCTGGCCCCCGAGGGCGGTGCGGTCGCCGCCGTCGATGTGCGCGGCGGTGGCCCCGGCACCCGGGAGACCGATGCCCTCGATCCGCGCAATCTGGTCCAGCGCGTCGATGCCGTCGTGCTGACCGGCGGCAGCGCCTTCGGGCTCGACAGCGCCTCGGGGGTTGCCTCCTGGCTGGAGGACCACGGCCGGGGCTTCCGGGTCGGCCCCGATCCGGCACAGGTCGTTCCGGTGGTCCCGGCCGCCGCCCTCTTCGACCTGGGCCGGGGCGGCGACTGGCGGGCCCGCCCGGACGCCGCGCTGGGGCGCGAGGCGATCGAGGCGGCGGCCGGATCGGAGATGGGGGTGCCGGTCGCGCAGGGCAATGTGGGGGCGGGCACGGGCGCGGTGGCCGGTGGGCTCAAGGGCGGCACCGGTTCGGCCTCCACGGTGCTGCCGTCCGGCGTCACGGTGGCCGCGCTGGCGGTGGTCAACGCCGCGGGATCGGTGGTCGATCCCGGTACGGGTGCGCTGTACGGGGAGCACTACGGGCCGTCGGAGGAGGGCGGGCCGCACCGGCCCGGTGCGGCCGTGCACGTGGAGGCGATGCGCCGGCTGGCCGCCGCGCGGGCCGAATCGGAGCGGCGGCAGGCCGCGTCGGTGCGGCCTCCGCTGAACACCACGCTGGCCGTGGTGGCCACCGACGCCGTGCTCACCCGGGCCCAGGCGCAGAAGCTCGCGGGGACGGCGCACGACGGTCTGGCGCGGGCCGTCCGGCCGGTACATCTGCTCTCCGACGGCGACACGGTCTTCGCCCTGGCCACCTGCGAGCACCCGTTGATACCGGATGGCGACCCCGAGGACGCCGGCGATCCGGCGTTCGGGGTGCACCGGGAGAGCGGTGCGCTGAACGAGGTGCTGGCGGCCGGGGCGGATGTGCTGACCCGGGCGGTGGTCAAGGCGGTGCTCGCGGCGGAGACCGTGGACGGCCCGGGCGGTGTCTTCCCCGCGTACCGGGATCTTTACGGCCTCTGATCCGCGGGGCCGGAGGGAAGGAAGCGTCCGGCCGGGAGAAGCGGACCGGAGCGATGAAGAGAAGGGGGCTTCCCATGGACACCGATCTACTGATCGTCGGCGGTGGCCCGGCGGGCTGCGCCGCCGCCGTGATGGCGGCGAGTGTGGGGATGCGCTCGGTGCTGATCGAGTCGGGCGACGCCCTGTGCGGGGCGCTGCGGCGCATCCCGGTGGTGCGCAATGTCCTCACCGCCACCAACGGCCCGGATCTGGCCGCGGCGATCGAGGCCGACCTGGCGTGCTGTGATCTGTGCCGGGTGGAGCTGGGCCGCCGCGCCACGGTGATCGACGCCTTCGACGACCGCGTCGAGGTCACGATCGAGCCCGTGAAGCCCGTGAAGTCCATGAAGCCCGTGGGGTCCGTTGAGCCGGTGGAAATCGTGGAGTCCGCAGGGTCCGATCGGGCTCCTGGCTTGCGGCTGACCGCTCCGTATGTGGTCGTCGCCACGGGGGTCGGGCCGCTGGACCCCGAGGGCGTGGGATGGCTCGGGGGCGTGGCGGGCCGGGCGCTACCGCAGCTGTGGGAGGCGGATCCGGCGGCGATCGACGACCGGACGGTGCTGGTCCTGGGGGCGGACCGGCCCCTGGGGACCGTGGCGCGGGCCCATCCGGAGGTCAAGGCCCGCTTTGTGGTGGCGTATCCGCCCGAGGACGCCTACAAGACCGAGGAGATCCGGCGGGACCCCCGGGTGGAGTTGGTGGCCGTGCGGCGGCTGGAGTTGGGGCCCGCGTCGGCACCGGTCACCGCCGAGGTCGAGACGCTGGAGGGCGAGCGGCGGACGCTCACGGCCGATCTCGCCTTCCTCAACCTGGGCAGCGCCCCAGCACCCCCGGCCGGGGCGGTGGAGGCCGACCGGTCCGGGTACTGCCCTCCCGGGAGCCAGCACCCCCGGGTCTTCACCGCCGGTGATCTGCGGTCGGTCCGCTTCCAGCGGATCGCGACCGCCATGGGGTCGGGTGGCGAGGCCGCGCTCGGCGCCTACTACGCCTCGCGTGGGCTGTCCACGAAGACCGGTGGCCCGCCCACGGAGACCAGCGGCCCACCCACGGAGACCAGCGGCCCGCCCACGGAGGTGGGCGAGCCGCCGGGCCCGACAGGGGGTGGCTGAGATGCGGTCAGACCGCCACCGCCACCTTCGACTCGTCCTCGGTGGTACCGTCCGCGGCGGCACCGCCGCCCGCCTGGCCGGTGGCCTCCGGTTCCGCCGTCTTCCGCAGCCCCTTGAGGAAGACCACCAGACCGGTCGAGACCACCGTGCCCGCCACGATGGCCAGCAGGTAGAGGAACGGCTGGCCGATCAGCGGGACCACGAAGATGCCGCCGTGCGGGGCGCGCAGCGTGCAGTCGAACGCCATCGACAGCGCACCGGTGACGGCACCGCCCACCATCGACGAGGGGATCACCCGCAGGGGATCCGCCGCGGCGAACGGAATGGCGCCCTCACTGATGAAGGAGGCACCCAGCACCCAGGCGGCCTTGCCGTTCTCCCGCTCGGTCTTGGTGAACAGCCGCCCGCGCACGGTGGTGGCGAGAGCCATCGCCAGCGGCGGGACCATACCGGCGGCCATCACCGCAGCCATGATCTTGAGGCTTCCGGTGGAGGGGTCCGACACCGCGATACCGCCGGTCGCGAAGGCGTAGGCCACCTTGTTGACCGGGCCGCCCAGGTCGAAGCACATCATCAGGCCGAGGAGGACGCCGAGGCCGATGGCGTTGGCGCCGGAGAGGCCGTTCAGCCAGTCGGTCATCGCCTCCTGCGCGGAGGCGATGGGCTTGCCGATCACCACGAACATCAGGACGCCGACGATCGCGGAGGAGATCAGCGGGATCACCACCACCGGCATGATGCCGCGCAACGACGCCGGGACCTTGAACCGCTGGATGGCCATGACGACCGCACCCGCGATCAGACCCGCGACCAGACCACCGAGGAATCCGGCCTTGATGGTGGTCGCGATGTAGCCGCCCACGAAACCGGGCACCAGACCGGGCCGGTCGGCCATGCCGTAGGCGATATAGCCCGCAAGGACCGGCACCAGGAAGGTGAACGCCGCACTGCCGATCTGGAAGAGCAGCGCCGCCCAGCTGCTGGTCTCGGTCCAGACGAAGTGGTCCGCCACGGACTTGGCGCCCGCGATCTCGTAGCCGCCGATCGCGAAGGCGAGCGCGATCAGCAGACCGCCCGCGGCGACGAACGGGACCATGTAACTGACGCCCGTCATCAGCCACTTGCGCAGCCGGGTGCCGAAGCCGTCACCGGCGGCACCGTCCGCGTCCATCGGCGCCGAGCCCTCCGCCGCGCCGTCGGCCGATGCGGCGATCTCGCCCCGCGCGGCCTTCCCGCGCGCCTCGGCGATGAGCTCGGCGGGGCGGTTGATGGCCGCCTTCACCCCGACGTCCACCGTCGGCTTGCCCGCGAAGCGGGCCTTCTCCCGCACCTCCACATCGTGCGCGAAGACCACCGCGTCGGCGGCGGCGATGGTGGCGGCGGGGAGCTTGTCGAATCCGGCCGAGCCCTGGGTCTCGACCACCAGCTCGACCCCGGCCTCGCGAGCGGCGTTCTCCAGCGACTCGGCGGCCATATAGGTGTGGGCGATACCGGTGGGGCAGGACGTGACGGCCACGATCCGGAAGGGGGCCACCGGCTCCGACGCGGTCTGGGAGGCAGCGGAGGCCGCAGCCGAGGCGGAGGCGGCAGGCTCAGCCGGAGCCGACTCCGCAGCGGCGGACTCGGCTGTGGCGGGCTCAGCCGTGGCGGGCTCCTCGCCACGGATCAGGGCGGCCACCCGTTCGGGCTGGTCGGCCGAGCGCAGCGCATCGGTGAAGTCGGCGTTCATCAGCTGCCGTGCCAGGCTCGACAGGATCGTCAGATGGTCGCTGTCCGCGCCCGCAGGGGCGGCGATCAGGAAGATCAGATCGGCCGGCCCGTCCGCCGCGCCGAAGTCGATCCGGGCCGCGCTGCGCCCGAAGGCCAGGGTCGGCTCGGTGACATGGGTGCTTCGGCAGTGGGGTATGCCGATGCCGCCGTCCAGGCCGGTCGGCATCTGCTCCTCGCGCGAGGCCACATCGGCGAGAAAGCCGTCGAGGTCGGTGACCCGGCCGGCCTCGACCATGCGTTCGGCGAGCGACCGGGCGGCGGCTTCCTTGGTGTCGGCGGACAGGTCAAGGTCGACCAGATCCGCGGTGATCAGCTCACTCATCTCGCGGCTCCCTTGTGTGCGGTGCCGCCCTGGGGGAGGCGGGCGGACGGAGTGGGGATTGGGGGGTGGGAGTGGGGTCGGCCGGTCACGCGGGCTCCTTGAGCACACGGTCCAGCGGGATGTCCGACGTGGTGACCACGGCGGACGGATCGAGGTCGGCCGGGGTGGGCATGGCGCTGCCCGGCAGCTGCACCGCGGCCGCTCCATGGGCCACGGCCGAGGCGAGTGCGGCGGGGCCGGAGCCGCCCGCCGCGAGGAATCCGGCGAGCGAGGCGTCGCCCGCGCCGACGTTGCTGCGCACGGCGGTGACCTGTGCGGTGCCGAAGTACGCGCCGGTCTCGTCGACCAGCAGCTGGCCGTCGGCGCCCAGGCTGGCCAGCACGGCGCGGGCACCCAGCCCGCGCAGTTCCTCGGCCGCCTTGACCGCCTCGCCCACCGTGGCCAGCGGACGGCCCACGGCCTGGGCCAGCTCCTCGGCGTTGGGCTTCACCACATCGGGGCGCTCGCGCAGGGCGGCGGTCAGCGAGGGGCCGGAGGTGTCCAGGGCGATCCGGGCCCCCGCCCGGTGGGCCCGTGCCACCAGCTCGGCGTACCACTCGGGGGCGAGCCCGCGGGGCAGGCTGCCGCAGCAGGCGATCCAGTCGGCGCTCTCGACCCTCGTATGGACGGCCTCCAGCACCGCCTCGGCCTCGGCGTCGCTCAGCTCGGGTCCGCTCGCGTTGAGCTTGGTGAGGGTGCCGTCCGGTTCGGCCACGGAGATGTTGACCCGGGTCGAGCCCGCCACGGGCACGCCCGCCGCCTCGATGCCCAGCTCCTCCAGCAGCCGGGCGAGCAGCGCGCCCTCCGGTCCGCCGAGCGGCAGCACGGCCACCGTGCGCTGCCCCGCGGCCGCCACGGCGCGCGAGACGTTGACGCCCTTCCCGCCGGGGTCGACCCGGTCGGCCGTGGCCCGCAGCACGGCGCCGCGCTCCAGCGCGGGGATCTCGTACGTACGGTCCAGGCTGGGGTTGGGGGTGACGGTGAGAATCATGCGCGTGCCACTTCCGTGCCCTGGCGCTCGATGGCCAGGGCGTCCTGGGGGCTGAGCCCGGTGTCCGTGATGAGCAGATCGACATCGTCCAGGCCGCCGAACCGGGCGAAGTGCTCCCGGCCGAACTTGGCGGAGTCCGCGAGCAGCACCACCCGCCGGGCCGCCGCGATCATGGCGCTCTTGACGGCGCCCTCCGCGAGATCGGGTGTGGTGAGCCCGCCGTCCAAGGAGAAGCCGTTGGTGGCGAGGAAGACGACATCGGCCTTGATCTCGCCGTAGCCGCGCAGCGCCCATGCGTCCACGGCGGCCCGGGTGCGGTGGCGGACCCGTCCGCCGACGAGGTGCAGTGCGATACCGGGGTGATCGGCGAGGCGGGCGGCGACCGGCAGGGCGTGGGTGACGACGGTGAGCTTGGCCTCCAAGGGGAGGGCGGCGGCGAACCGGGCCGCCGTCGAACCCGCGTCGATGATCACGCTGCCGTCGGACGGCAGCTCGGCGATGGCGGCCCGCGCGATGCGGTCCTTCTCATCGGCGGCGGTGGACTCGCGCTCGGCGAGATCGGGCTCGAAGTCCAGCCGTCCGGCCGGGATGGCGCCCCCGTGCACACGGCGGACGAGCCCCGCCCGGTCGAGGGCGCGCAGATCACGCCGTACGGTCTCGGCGGTGACCTGGAACTCCTCGGCGAGGGACAGGACATCCACCCGCCCGCTCTCGCGGGCGAGCCGGAGAATCTCCTGCTGACGCTCCGGTGCGTACATGCGGGTTTACGTCCCTTCCATGCCCGAACCTGTGATTTCGCGGCCAGATTACGGGGGCGATGCAGGAAAGTAAACAGATCCGGGCACGAAACAAACTCGACCGGGCATGTCTGGGTCGCTCGCGGTCGCTCAGCGGCCCCGGCTGCCCCACGCCCTAGCCGACCCGCCGCTGACCACCGCCCCCGAGCGCCGCCCATCGCCGCAGCGCACCGTCCGAATCCCGCCGGACTTCCGCGGCCCGCCCGGCCAGGATCGAGTCATGTCCTCAGGGACCACCACATAGCGGCATTTTCGCCGCAAACAAGAAATACAAGGAATAGAGGAGAAGGCATGACACTCGACGGCAAGGCGGCCCTGGTCACCGGCGGCAGCCGGGGCATCGGCGAGGCCGTGGCGATCCGGCTCGCCGAGGAGGGCGCCGATGTCGCCCTGACCTATCACAGCCAGGCCGAACGCGCGGCGGATGTCGTCGACCGGATCAAGGTGCTCGGCCGCCGCGCCTGGGCCGTGCGGGCGGACGGTGCCGACGCGCAGGCGATGCGGGCCGCCGTGGAGGGGACCGCCGCCGAGTTCGGCCGCCTGGACATCCTGGTCAACAACGCGGGCGTCGGCGTCCTCGGCCCCATCGGCGAGCTGTCGCTGGACGATGTGGACCGGGTCCTCGCCGTGAACGTCCGGGCGCCGTTCCTCCTGGCGCAGGCGGCCACCGCGCACATGGCGGACGGCGGGCGGATCATCAACATCGGCAGCTGCATGGCCGAGCGGGTCGCCTTCCCCGGCGGCAGCCTCTACGCGACCAGCAAGACCGCGCTCACCGGCCTCACCAAGGCCCTGGCCCGCGAGCTCGGCCCGCGCGGGATCACGGCCAACCTGATCCACCCCGGCCCCGTGGACACCGATATGAACCCGGCCGACGGTGAGAACGCCGCCTTCCAGAGCGGCTTCACCGCGCTCGGCCGCTACGGCCGCACCACGGAGATCGCGGCGACCGTGGCTCATCTCGCGGGCACCAGCGGCCGCTACATCACCGGGGCGTCCATCGCCGTGGACGGCGGCTTCGCCGTCTGACCAGCCGTTCCCTCGATCCCCAAGAACCCCACACCCGATCCCGGATCCCTAAGAACCCCACAGACACAAGCGAGCCCCGGCGCCGGGGGGGGAGGCGCCGGGGCTCGGTCCAGGGGTTGGAGGGGATCTGGTGGCTGGGGTCTGCTGGCCTGAGAACTCAAGCCGCTGCGTCGAAACCGGTCTGGCGGGCCATCTTCTTCAGCTCAAGCAATGCGTGCTTCTCGATCTGGCGGATCCGCTCACGCGTGAGGCCATGCTGCTTGCCGACCTCGGTCAGGGTGCGCTCCCGGCCGTCGTCGATGCCGTACCGCGCCTTGATGATGGAGGCGGTGCGGTCGTCGAGGCGGCCGATCAGGTCCTCCAGCTCCTCGCTGCGCAGCAGCGTCATCACCGACTGCTCGGGCGAGACGGCCGAGGTGTCCTCCAGCAGATCACCGAACTGGGTCTCCCCTTCGTCGTCGACCGACATGTTCAGACTGACCGGGTCGCGGGCCCAGTCGAGCACATCCGAGACCCGCTCCATCGTGGAGCCGAGCTCCTCGGCGATCTCGGCGTGCTCCGGCTCGCGGCCGTGCTCACGGTTGAACTCCCGCTGCACCCGGCGGATCCGGCCGAGCTCCTCGACCAGGTGGACGGGCAGCCGGATCGTACGGGACTGGTCCGCGATCGAGCGCGTGATGGCCTGACGGATCCACCACGTGGCATAGGTCGAGAACTTGAAGCCCTTCGTGTAGTCGAACTTCTCCACCGCGCGCACCAGGCCCGCGTTGCCCTCCTGGATCAGGTCCAGCAAGGGCAGCCCACTGCGCGGGTAGCGGCGCGCCACAGCCACGACGAGGCGCAGATTGGAGCGGATGAAGATGTCCTTGGCGCGGGCACCTTCGGCGGCTATCGCCTCCAGCTCCTCGCGGCTCGCACCTGCGGCAGGGGCGTCCTCAACCTCCCCGTCCAGGATCTGCTGGGCGTACACCCCCGCTTCGATGGACTGGGAAAGCTCGACCTCCTTCGCCGCGTCCAGCAACGGGGTGCGAGCGATCTCGTCGAGATACATGCCGACCAGGTCGCGATCGGCGATCTCCCCGCCTGAGGCGCGAACACTGTTGGCCCCATCAGCGCCACCACCGGTGGCGGACTGATTACGGGCGACGGCACGGGTTGCCATGCGTGCTCCCTTACAGATGGATCGGGCGCGGACTATGGACGGACTCTCCGGTGTCGGGTGCCCCGTCCGAAGGAAACAACGACTGGAATCAGGACAGAATTCCCATCAGGCCCCCACGTTTTTACGATCATGCAGTACCCTGTCCACCCACACGCGGGTCAGCGCACTGCCGAGACGCCGGGAAGCGCAGGTCAGACCCCCTCTGCGGTCGCCTGCTACGACTCCCCCGCCCTTCTCTCATCTGTCAAGACGAATCTCGCGGGCCGCTGGTTGCCCGTACGCCCCATCGCGCCGGGTTGCCCGGTCCTCCGCATGGGTGTGCGCTGGAAAGCGAGAAGCCAGGGCGGGGACGCGGTGACGAGGAGGTTCCGCCATGAATGCCCCCACAGCTCCCACCGCCCCCACTGCCCCGGTGAGCCGCCGCCATCCGCGGCTCCCTCTCCGCCCGCACCCCTCCGCCTCCTGGGGCGTCCCGGCCGTTCTGGCGGTGCTCTACGGCGGCTGGGTGATGTTCGTGACCCACAACCAAGGCTCCACCATCCCCACGGCCGCCATCTTCGGCGTGGTGTCGGCGGCGGTGCTCGGGGCGCTCTGCTACGCCCTCGGCAGGATGACCCCGGGCCTGATGCCGGAGATCCGGGCCGTGCTCTACGGGACGGTCCTCGGCTGCGCGATCGGCTTTCTGCACTCCGTGAGCGGAGGCTCGGTGTACCGGTCCTCGGGGATCGGGCTGGGGGCGGGGCTCGTGATGGCGGGCATGTCGTTCTACGTCTTCCATATACGGGCGGAACGCCCTCGGGAGTGACCCTCAGCCTTCAAGGATCGGCCCTCGGGCCCGGCCCGGCTCAGTTACGGGGTGTCCGGCGGACCACGCGACGGAGCCGCATATCGATGTTTCCCCTCCCCGCCCCTTCTCGTTACCAGGGGCTCCGCCCCTGGACCCCGGGTTGGGGCGATGCCCCGGTCCGGGGTTCGGGACGGCGCCCCGGCCCGGGGTATGGGACGGCGCCCCGGCCCGGGGCCTGGGACCGCACCCCGGCTCAGGGTCTGGGACGGCACCCCGGCTCGGGGGTCGAGACGGCACCCCGGCCCGGAGTTCGGGACAGCCCCCGGCCCGGGGCCTGGCACGGCACCCCGGCCCGGGGCCTGGCACGGCGCCCCGGCCCGGGGCCTGGCACGGCGCCCCGGCTCGGGGTTCGGGACGGCGCCCCGGCTCAGGGCCTGGCACCGCACCCCGGCCCGGGGCCTGGCACGGCGCCCCGGCTCGGGGTTCGGGACGGCGCCCCGGCTCAGGGCCTGGGACCGCACCCCGGCCCGGGGCCTGGGGCGAAGCCCCAGTTTCGGGAAGGGGCGGGGAGGGGGACAGCCCGCCGCAGGCGTCACGATCCGCCGGGCACTCCCTAGGTCGCTGGTCCCTCCACACTTCCGTCCCCGGTCCGTTCCGGGACCGTCCCGCCCTCCCTAGCGTGAGGCCATGACAGACGACACGAGGGGAACCCTCGACGAAGCCCTCGAGCGACTGCACGCCTCGGGCCCCGAGCGTCATGGATGGCTGAGCAATCACGCGCCGATGGCCGTGGAGGCGCTGGTGCGCCACGGCCAGGGGCGCACCGTGCACCGGTGGCTGGACCGCTATCGCGACAAGCTGGAGGACATGCCGCGCTCGTACGCCGCGATCACCGAGGAGAACTGGCGCGAGGCGCTCGGCGATCCGCGCCGGCTCGCCGACTGGCCCGCCTACTTCGACCGGGAACTCGCCGACCGCCCCTGGCAGGACGTGCTCGCCATGTGGTGGCCGCGGCTGCTGCCGGGCATCGCCGGCGGCGCGACCCATCCGGTGATCCGCGTCGGCCACGCCGTACGGACCCTGCTGGACGAGCCGGGCACGGCGACCGCTCCCCGCACCGCCGAGCTGGCCCACGCCCTCGGCTACTGGGCCGCCCGCCACGCCCCGCTGCCGCCGCTCCGACGGCGGCCGGGCCCCGCCTCCGGGTCGGCGGCCGACGCGCTGGCCGCCGTGGAGCCGATCGCCGACCAGAGCGGTGGCATACGCGAGCGGCTGGCCCGGCTCACCGCCTTCCCCGCCTGGCCGCCCACCGCCCCGCGGCCCGCTCGGCCGTCCACCCCGCGGCCCAGCCGGGCGACCGACACCGCCCTCGACGACCTCGACGACCTCGACGACCTCGACGGCCCCGACGACCCCGACGGCCTCGACGACCCCGATAACCCCGCCGACCAGCCCGAGGAGGCACGCCGACGGCTGACCGAGCTCGTACGGGCCGCGACCCATCGCTACGCCACCCACGGCCACGGCGAACCGATCATGCTGGTCCACGCCGCGACCGCGCCCAACGCCGTACTGCGCGCCCTGCCCGCGCTGCCGCGCGAGCTGTGGGCGCCGAGCCTGGAGGCGGCCTGGGCGGCGAGCGCCGCGGTCACGGCGGTGTACGCGCCTCGGGAGCCGCTCCCGGCCGACCGGCTGCCGTCCGTGGAGGGCGTCACCCCCGAGGAGGTCTTCGCCCGCGCCGCCGCGCACGGCGATGAGCACGCCATCAAGCTGACCGATACCGCCCTCGACGTCGCCCGGGGCGCGGACCCGACGGCCCTGGCCGCCGCACTGCACGCCTGCGCGATGATCGACCCGGCACTCTGACAGGGGCCCCAGCCGGGTCGTACCCGCTCAGCCACACCCCACCGAGCCGCCCCGCACCCCCGCACACCCCGCACCCCTCGCATCCCCTCACCCGAACTGCAACGACCGCTTCGCCAGCCCCATCCAGAACCCGTCGATCACACTCCGCTGGCTGCGCAGCTCCGCCTCCGCCGCGCCCAGCGTGACGAACAGCGGCGCGAAGTGCTCGGTGCGCGGATGGGCGAGCCCCGCCGCCGGGGCCGTGTGCTCGAAGTCCAGCAGCGCGTCGATGTCCTGCGCGTCCAGGGCCCGCTGCCCCCAGTCGTCGAACTCGGCCGACCAACTGGGCGGCATCGGACCCGTCTGCCGTAGCGCGGCCAGATTGTGGGTGAAGAAGCCGCTGCCGACGATCAGGACCCCCTCGTCCCGCAGCGGCGCCAGCTTCCGGCCGATCTCCATCAGCTTCCGCGGGTCGAGGGTCGGCATCGAGACCTGGAGAACCGGGATGTCGGCCTCCGGATACATCTCGACCAGGGGCACATACGCCCCGTGGTCCAGCCCCCGGTCGGGGATGTCCTGTACGGGGGTACCCGCCGTGCGCAGCGTCTTGCGGATCCGCTCGGCGAGTCCGGGGGCGCCCGGCGCGGCGTACCGCACCTGGTAATAGTGCTGGGGGAAGCCCCAGAAGTCATAGACCAGAGGCACCTGTTGGGTGGCGCCGATCGCCAGGGGCGCCTCTTCCCAGTGAGCGGAGATCATGAGAATGGCGTTGGGCCGGGGCAGGCCGGCGGCCCAGGTGGCGAGCTGTCCCGGCCAGACCGGATCGTCGGCGAGCGGCGGAGCACCATGGCTGAGGTAGAGCGCGGGCATGCGCCCGTCGAGCGCGGACATGAGGACTCCTCGTCAGTCGACAGAGCTCGCCAGGATGATTGAAACCTCAAGCATACAGTTATCACTGTAGCGCACAGTTATTTAAGATTCAAAGAGAATTACCTAGAATGGACGCGTGGACGACGCCATGAAGACCCCCTCAGACGCCGACGAGCCGCGTTGGCTGACCGAAGACGAACAGCGCAGCTGGCAGGCGTATGTCCAGGCGAGCATGCTCCTGGAGGACCACCTCGACCGCCAGTTGCAGCGCGACGCCGGCATGCCCCACGTCTACTACGGCCTGCTGGTGAAGCTCTCCTGGGCGCCTCGCCACCGGATGCGGATGACCGAACTGGCCGAGGCCGCCAAGATCACTCGATCCCGGCTGTCCCATGCCATCGCTCGCATGGAGAAGGACGGCTGGGTACGGCGCGAGGACTGCCCCGACGACAAGCGCGGACAGAACGCGGTCCTGACCGACAAGGGGCTCAAGGTGCTGCGGGAGACCGCCCCCGGCCATGTCGCCGCCGTACGGACGGCCATCTTCGACCGGCTCACCCCCGAGCAGGTCGAGGAGTTCGGCGCCGTATGCCGGATCATCGCGGACGGACTCCAGCCGGCGGGCGCCGACCTCCCCTGGCTGCGCTGACGCCCGACCCCAGACTGCGCTGACGCCAGGCCCTGGCCGCGCTGACGCCCGGCCCCGAAACGCATCGCGAAGGCCCCGCTCCTCCTCGAGTCCCGAGGAGGAGCGGGGCCTTCGCATCCCTGCGGACTGCCGGCGGACAAGCCGCCAGACGTCTCAGCGCATCAGTGCGCCATCACGGGAACAGGCATCAGTACGCCATCACCGGAACGCGCATCAGTGCGCCATCACCGGAACAGCGTCCTCCGCCGCACCGTCACCGGAGCCCGCGACCGCGCCGCCGCCCTCCGGCTGCCCGGCGTTGATGAACGTGATGGCGATGACCGCGGCCAGCACCAGGATGCCGACCGCCCACCAGATGGCGGCGGTGTAGCCGTGCACCATCGACTGGAGCTGCAGCACCGTGCGGGAAGGGGCCCCCGCCGCATGCGACTTCGCGTACTCGGTGGTGGCGCTCGCCGCGATCGTGTTCAGCAGCGCGGTTCCGATGGCGCCGCCGACCTGCTGCGAGGTGTTGACCATCGCCGAGGCGACACCCGCGTCACGCGGCTCGACACCATGCGTGGCCAGGCTCATCGCCGGCATGAAGGCGGTACCCATACCGAGGCCGAGCAGCAGGAACCCGGGCAGGATCAGCGCCGGGTACGAGGTGTCCAGGTCGATCTGGGTCAGCAGCAGCATGCCGACCGAGGCGACCAGGAAGCCCGGCCCCATCAGCAGCCGCGCCGGGACGCGGGTCATCAGCCGGGCGCCGATCTGCGTCGAGCCGGTGATCATGCCCGCGACCATCGGCAGGAAGGCGAAGCCGGTCCTGACCGGGCTGTACCCCTTCACGACCTGCATGTAGTAGGTGAGGAAGAGGAACAGGCCGAACATGCCGATGATGGCGAGGGCCAGCGAGGCGTAGACACCACCGCGGTTGCGGTCGGCGACGACGCGCAGCGGCAGCAGCGGCGCCTTCACCCGCGCCTCGACGACCACGAAGGCGAGCAGCAGCACGGCCGCGGCGATGAACAGGCCGATGGTCGGGCCCGCGGACCAGCCGTCGGACTCGGCGCGGGTGAAGCCGTA
The DNA here is from genome assembly GCF_014712245.1 of Streptomyces sp. 5-10. Taxonomy (NCBI): domain Bacteria; kingdom Bacillati; phylum Actinomycetota; class Actinomycetes; order Kitasatosporales; family Streptomycetaceae; genus Streptomyces; species Streptomyces sp. 5-10. The sequence goes on along the minus strand of NZ_JACVYG010000073.1, from coordinate 18,966 downwards.
CACCAGCGAGACCAGACCGGCGGTGGCCAGGACCACACCGGGGATGTCCAGCCGGGACGAGTTGTGGCTCTCCACCGGCTCGCGGATCACGGCGACCGCGCCGATCGCGGCGATGATGGCGAACGGGATGTTCACGAAGAAGGTCCAGCGCCAGTCCATGTACTCGGTGAGCACACCACCGAGGATCAGACCGACGGCACCGCCACCACCGGCGATGGCACCGAAGACACCGAACGCCTTGGCGCGCTCCTTGGGGTCGGTGAACATCACCGCGAGCAGCGAGAGCGCGGAGGGGGCCAGCAGCGCGCCGAACACACCCTGGAGGGCACGCGCGCCCAGCAGCATGCCGGTGTTCAGCGCGGCACCGCCGATGGCCGAGGCGGCGGCGAAGCCGATCAGACCGACGATGAAGGTCTGCTTGCGTCCCCACAGGTCGGCGATCCGGCCGCCGAACAGCAGCAGTCCGCCGAAGGCGAGGGCGTAGGCGGTGATGACCCACTGCCGGTTGCCGTCGGAGATGCCGAGGTCGGCCTGGGCGCTGGGCAGCGCGATGTTCACGATGGTCGCGTCGAGCACGACCATCAACTGGGCGAGGGCGATGAATATCAGCGCTTTCCAGCGCCGGGGATCCACGAATTGAGCCGTTTCAGGCATGGAAGAGCCTACCTAGCGGTGCGGAGAGTGAGAAATGGGACGTAAGGGGCCGGTCGAGGTCAGACCGGCACAGGCCGTTGGGTAACAGGTAGCGAGAGGCGACGACGCACGTAAGGAAGACGTGTGAACGCGCGCGGAATAAGCGGTGCTCCGGGATGGGCCGGGTGCGATTTATGTCACGTCACGGCCGGTGCTGCAGATCCTCCAAGGTCATGGACTTTCCGGGTAGTTCCGAGCGCGCCGGGGTGTGCAGACCGTCCAGGAACAGCTGCAGATGCCGGTGCACAAAGGGCTCGAAGTCCACACAGCCGCTGCCGGGCAGCGGCCGGGTGAGCTGGTTGAGCGCGACCATCAGGTCACCGACGCCGATGTCGGTGCGCAGTTTGCCGTCGGCTTTCGCGGCCCCCATCAGGGCCTCGACACCGTCCGCCAGACGGTCGCGGGTGGCGATCAGATCAGGGTGCTCCTTGTCGAGGCCGTCGGAGAGCAGCAGGCACAGCGCGCCGATGTGCTCGTCCGCCGCGGCGTGGACGAAGCGCCGCAGTGCCGAGAAGGTGTCGGCCTCCTCGGCCAGGGCGGATTCGGCCTGGTCGGCGACACGGGACATCACCGAGAGCGCCACATGGTGGATCAGCTCACGGCGGTCCGTGAAGTGCCGGTAGATCGTGGCATTGCCGACCCCCGCCCGTCGAGCGATTTCATCGAGGGGGATGTGCGCCCCGGACTCGACGATCACCTCTCGGGCGGCCGCGACAATGCGCTCCCGGTTGCGCAGGGCGTCCGCGCGCAGCCGGGGCTGTACGGACTTCGCGTTCATCGTGTCGGCGGCCATGACAGCACTCCCTTCTGCGTACGACGTCCGCGCGTACCGTTCTCGGTGGCCGGTGCTCCGGCGGCTTGGCGGCGACGCCGTGCTCCGGCCTTGACGTTCGAGCTTCAACTTTTCCGGGGAGTGAGTCCCCGTTTATGCGTTCACTCGGTTAAACGGGGAATGAGTCCCCGGAATTTCTGCGTCCGTAGGTGACCTGCCTCACACTTACCCGGCATCCGCCGTCGCCCGGACGGAGCAGGTCATTCCACCGTTCGGCGGCACCCCACGGGCGCCCCGGCCCACGCCGTCTCACCGTGGTCGGCAATGGACCAGACGCATGGGACCACCCGCCCCCGCATACGAATACGCCGGCCCCGCAGAGCCAGCGCGTTCGCCACCGCCGCCGTGCTCACGGTGGCGGTGGTCGCCCCGGCGGCGGCCCCGCGTCCCGAGCCCCCCGCGTCCCCCGAGCAGGCCCCGGCGCCCTCCGCGCGCCCGGACTTCGGCTCGCTCGCGCCCTGCGCCCTCGCCTCGGGTTCGGGGCTCCAGATGGCCGAGGGCATACCCACCGGCCACGGCTACAGCCGCAGCACCGGCACCGTCCACGCCCTCAACCTCATGATCGACTTTCCCGATGTCCGCGGCCAGGGCACCGCCCGCCAGCGCTTCGAGGAGTTCTTCCCCCAGACCTCCCGGTGGTTCGCGCAGAGCTCGTACGGACGGCTGGACTACCGCCCCGAGATGCCGATCGCCCACTGGCTGCGGATGCCGCGCCCGTTCCATGCCTACGGCATCAAGCGCGGCAGCCCCTTCGACCCGGGCTATCGCAAACTGGTCGCCGACATCGCCAAGGCCGCCGACCCCAAGGTCGACTTCCGCCGCTATGACCTGGTGAACGTCCTGGTCACCCCGAACGCCGGGCCGCCGGCCGCGCATGCCGTGCTGTCCGTCACCTACGCCGACAACCAGCACGCCCCGACCGCCGACGGCGTTCCGCTGGCCAATGTCTCCTTCGTCTACAGCCGCCAGGACGACGGCTCCGGCTCGCTGCGCCGCACCGGCTTCCGCGTCCTGCCCCATGAGAACGGCCATGTCTTCGGGCTGCCCGACCTCTACACCCGGGGCGGCGGCGACAAGGCCGGCCACTGGGACGTGATGTCCGAGGACTGGGGCCCGGGCAACGACCTGCTGGCCTGGCACAAGTGGAAGCTGGGCTGGCTCGGCCCGCGGCAGATCGCCTGTGCCGCCCGGTCCGGGGTCTTCGCGCACACCCTGTCCCCGCTGAGCCGCGCGGAGGGCACCAAGCTGGTCTTCGTCCCCGTCTCGCCGTCCACCGGCTACGCCATCGAGGCGCGGACGACCGGCGGCAACGACGAGGCCATATGCAAGCCCGGTGTCCTGATCTCCTGGGTGGACACCGGTGTCGACTCCGGCGGCGGCCCCATCACCATCGTGGACTCCACCCCCCACGGCCGCGGCTGCACCCGGGAGCGCAACGTCCACCCCGGACTCAGCGACGCGGCCTACGCGCCCGGCGAGACCTTCGACGCCGCGGTGAACGGCGTACGGATACGCGTCCGCGTCACCGGCCGGGACGCGGCCGGCGACTACGGCGTGGAGATCACGCGTCGTGCCAGTGGCGGCGCCCGAGGCTGATCAGCAGCAGCTGCTTGCGCGCCGTGGCGGCCACCCGCCGCTCGTCCGCGGCCTCGGGGTGATCGGCCTGCGCCTCCAGGAACGCCGTCGCCGTCATCACCATGTGGTCCACATACAGCTCCGCAAGCATCCGGACATCTTCCGGCGGCCAGGATTCCGGCAGGAGCCGCGGGCGGAAGGCGCCGGCCACCTCATCCGCGAATCGATCCAGCTCGGCGGCTATGGCCTGACGCACGGGGCGCACCCCGCCATGCCGCTCACGTGCGATGAAGCGGATGTGCGCGGGGTAGCTGCGGACATGCTCGGCGACCGCGTCGACGGTGGCCTCGATCCGCTCCTCATCACCGTCCTGACCGGCGAGGATGGCGCCGATCATATGGTGCAGGCTGCCCAGGCACTCCTCGACCAGCGCGACACCGAGATCGCTCAGATCCCGGAAGTGCCGGTAGAACGCGGCCGGCGCCACCCCCACCGCCCGCGTGACCTCGCGCAGCCCCAGACTGCTCAGGCTCTGGTCCTCCAGCAGCCGCAACGCCGCGTCCATCAGCGCGCGCCGGGTCTTCTCCTTCTGGGCCTGCCGGACCCCGGACGTGTGACTCATATCATTCAGTAAACAGGCGTTCGCTGAATTTTTCCAGGGTTCGGCGGGGTACTCTGGAACTCAGTGAACAGTTGTGATTCCAAGTGTTCACCGAACGATTACCATCCGCACGCCAACCGCATCCGGATCGTCACTTCGAGAGAGGCACCCATGCTCTTCATCGTCGCGGCACTCGCCCTGATGGGGGTTCTTCTGGGGGCGGCGGCGCACACCCCGCTCCCCCTGTTCCTCGCCGCCGCGGGCGCCATCGGCGCCTGGCTGCTGATCTTCTTCATCCGCGAACGCACCGGGCAGAAGGGGAGCTGAGACCCATGGCACTCACCGCACCGTCCCGCACCTCACCGGCCCGGGCGCGCCGGGACGCCGACGGCATGGCCGTCGCCTCCTTCGTGCTCGGTCTGATCGGTCTGCTGCTGTTCAACGCGGTCTTCGGGCCCTGCGCGATCGTCCTCGGGACGCTCGCCATCGCCCGTGACACCCGCCGCAGGGGCCGGGCGCTGCTCGGACTCACCCTCGGCGTCGCCGATGTGGTCCTGCTGATCGTCCTGCTGACGCTGAATCACTCCGTCTTCTGGCAGTTCGGCGGCTGACCCGCCCGGCGGTCCACCGGCGGCACACCGCCGACGGCCCCTCACGGCACACCTCCCCGCGCGGCCCTTCCACTCAGTGGAAGGGCCGTTGCCCGTGCGTGACGGGCGTCACCACGCTGGCACGCATGACCGCCTTCGCGAAAAACCAGTGGTACGTCGCCGCCTACGGCCGCGAAATCGGCCGCGAGCTGCTGGGGCGCACCATCCTTAACGAGCCCATCGCCTTCTACCGCGCCGAGTCCGACGACAAGGTCATCGCGCTCGCCGACCGCTGTGTGCACCGCCGCTATCCGCTCACCGCCGGCCGTCTCGACGGCGACACGGTCGTCTGCGGCTACCACGGCTTCACCTACGACACCGGCGGCACCTGTGTGTTCGTACCGGGCCAGAAGCGCGTCCCGCGCACCGCCCGGGTCCGCTCCTACCCCGTGGTCGAGCGGGACTCGCTGGTGTGGGTGTGGATCGGGGACCCGGCGCTCGCCGACCCCGGCGCGGTGCCGCGCGCCCCCTGGCTGGCCGATCCGCGCTGGACGACGGTGGGCGGCATGGAGCCGATCGACGCCGACTACGGCCTGCTCGTGGACAATCTGCTGGACCTCTCCCACGAGACGTATCTGCACGGCGGCTATATCGGCACCCCCGAGGTCGCCGAGACTCCCATCACCACGGAGGTCGACGAGGGCGCGGGCGTCGTCCGGGTCAGCCGGCACATGGACGACGCCGAGTGCCCGCCCTTCTACGCCCGCTCCACCGGTATCGAGGGCCGCATCACCCGCTGGCAGGACATCGAGTACCACGCGCCCTGTCTGTATCTGCTGCACAGCCGGATCGCCCCGGTCGGGGTACTGCCGGAGCCCGACGGCTCCGATCCCAACGCCTTCCACGTGGAGATCACCTACGCCATCACCCCGTCCACCGACCGCCATGTGTACGACTTCTGGGCCGTCTCACGGGACTTCGCACAGGACGACGAGGAGGTCTCCACCTTCCTCCACGACCTCAACCGGACCGTGGTGCTCCAGGACGTGGCGGCGCTGAACGTGCTCCAGAAGGCGCTGGACACCGAGCGCGAGGGCTATCAGGAGCTCAGCATCAACATCGACACCGGCGGTCTGGCCGCGCGCCGCATCCTCGCCCGCCTCGCCGCCGAAGGGGAGAAGACCGCGCCGGTGGTGGCGTCCCCGTGACGGGCACGCCCACGGCGGAGGTGTACCGGATCGACTGGCTGCCCGGCACCGATGTGCTGCACGGGGTCTGTCACTGCGGCGCCGAGCGCACCGCCGAGGACCCGGTCGAGCTGTGGCAGTGGATGCTCGCCCATCCCACCGGGCACCACCCCACCGGACACCTTCCCGCCGGGCACCACCCCACCGATCCCCCCGAACACCAGCCCAACGGCCACCGGAAGGAGCCCCGTTGATGAACCCCGGCGGCGAGTACGAGGACACCCTGCTCGTGGCCCGCAGGGAGGAGGTGGCCTCGGACGTGGTGGCGCTGACGCTGCGCCACCCGGCGGGCCGTGACCTCCCCGCCTGGGAGCCCGGCGCCCATCTCGACCTCGTCCTCGACGCGGGCCCGACCCGGCAGTACTCGCTGTGCGGCGACCCCGCCGACCGCGCCTCCTGGCGGATCGCGGTGCTCCGCGCCCCCGCCGGGCGCGGCGGCTCCGCCCGGGTGCACGACACCCTCACCGAGGGCAGCACGGTGCGGGTGCGCGGGCCGCGCAACCACTTCGCGCTGCGCCCGGCGGCCCGCTATCTGTTCATCGCGGGCGGCATCGGCATCACGCCCCTCCTCCCCATGACGGCCGCCGCCGAGGCCGCGGGCGCCGACTGGCGGCTGCTGTACGGCGGGCGCACCCGCGCCTCGATGGCCTTCGCGGACGAGCTCGCCTCCGCCCACGGCGACAAGGTGCGCCTGGTGCCGCAGGACGAGGAGGGGCTGCTCGACCTGGCGCCGTATCTCACCGCCCCCGCCGGTCCCGGCACCCTCGTCTACTGCTGCGGTCCCGAGCCGCTGCTCCAGGCCGCCGAGGAGGCGTGCCGCGACTGGCCGAAGGGGTCCCTGCGCACCGAGCGGTTCCAGCCCCGTACGGACGACGCGGGCGGCGAATCGGGAAGCCGGGCCTTCGAGTTGGTGCTCACCCGCTCGGGGCTGACGCTCACCGTGGAGCCGGAGCGCAGCGTGCTGCGCACGGTCGAGGCGGCCGGGGTACCGGTTTTGTACTCCTGCGAAGAGGGCACCTGTGGGACGTGTGAGACGGATGTCGTCGAGGGGGAGGTGGACCACCGCGACTCCGTGCTCACCGACGAGGAACGGGCCTCGGGCGAGACGATGATGATCTGCGTCTCACGCTGCCGTGGCCCGCGACTGGTGCTGGACCTGTGAATTCGCCCTGAACGGCCGCATGAGCCCTCGATCGTATGAGCCCCTCGATGTGAGGTTCGGAACGACCCCGCCACTGGACAAACAGGTTGGTTAGGCTAACCTAACTACGTCCTCGGGTTGCCGTCCCGTACCACGTCCCCGTATGCATCGAGAGAGAGCACCTTCATGCGCCAGGCCAGAGCACTCCCCCTCTCCCGCCGCGGTCTGCTCACCGCGGGCGGCGCCCTCGGGCTCGGAGCCCTGGTCACCGCGTGTGGGGACAAAGGCGGTTCGGGCTCCGGCGGCGACGACGGCGGCGGCTCCTGGTCGTTCACCGATGACCGCAAGAAGAAGATCACCCTCGACGGCCGGCCGCAGCACATCGTCGCCTACATCGCCGCGGCGGCCGCGCTCTACGACTTCGGCATCGAGAAGCAGATCACGGGCGTCTTCGGCCCGACCACGCTGAAGAACGGCAAGCCGGACGTCCAGGCGGGCGACTTCCCCGTCGACCAGGCCACGTCCCTGGGCAACACCTGGGGCCAGTTCAACGTCGAGAAGTACGCCTCGCTCAGCCCCGATCTGCTGATCACCAACATGTACGACCCGGGCGCGCTCTTCTACATACCGGACGACAGCAAGAAGAAGATCCTCTCGCTGGCCCCCAGCGCCGCCATCTCCACCGGCCGGATCTCCATGCTCGAGCCCATCAAGCGCTACGCCGCGCTGGCCGAGGCGCTCGGCGCCGATCCGAAGGCCAAGAAGGTCACGGACGCCAAGGCGCGGTTCGAGAAGGCCGCCGAGACCCTGCGTAAAACCGTCAAATCCCACAAGATCAAGGTCATGGCCTGCTCCGCCAGCGCCGATCTCTTCTATGTCTCCAACCCGAAGATCAATGCCGACCTGATCTACTTCAGCGAGCTCGGCGTCGACTTCGTCGTCCCCGAAAAGCCCGACAAGGGCGGCTACTTCGAGAGCCTCAGCTGGGAGAACGCCGACAAGTACGACGCCGATGTGCTCTTCCTCGACAACCGCACCGCGACCCTCCAGCCGGGGGCCCTGGCCTCCAAGCCGACCTGGTCCAAGCTGGCCGCGGTCAAGGCCGGTCAGATCGCCCCCTGGAGCAGCGAGCCGCGCTTCTCGTACGCCGGCGCCGCCCCGCTCGTCGAATCCCTCACCAAGGCCATCCAGGACGCGAAGAAGGTCAGCTGACGGTCAGTCGACCGGTTGGCCCCGGCCTCCCCAGGCAAGCGAAGGGAAGCCCCCTCCCATGACCACCGCAGCCATCAAAACCGCCCCCACCACCACCGCCGTCCCGTTCCGGTTCTTCGACGCGCGGGTCGTACGGACCCGCTCGCTCGGACCGTCCATGACGCGGATCACCTTCGGCGGCGCCTGTCTGAAGGACTTCACCAGCGGCGGCCGCGACCAGCGCTTCAAACTCTTCCTGCCGCACCCCGGCCAGACCGCCCCGGTGGTGCCGGTCGAGGCCGGGGAGGGCTGGTTCACCGCCTGGCGGGCGATGGACCCGGCCGAACGCGGCATCATGCGCTCGTACACGGTGCGCCAACAGCGCCGCGACCCCGACGAGATCGACGTGGACTTCGCGCTCCACCACGACAGCGGCCCGGCCGCCCGCTGGGCCGCGCGCGCCGAGGCCGGCGACCGCGTCACCCTGCTGGGCCCGGTGGTGGAGGACAACGGCGGGGTGGACTTCCGGCCGCCGTCCGGCACCGACTGGGCGCTGATCAGCGGCGACGAGACCGCGCTGCCCGCCATCGCGGGCATCCTCGAATGGCTGCCCGCCGACTTCCCCGTCAAGGTGTGGCTCGAGGTCCAGCACGCCGAGGACATCCAGGAGCTGCGCACCGAGGCGAAAGCCGAGGTCACCTGGCTGGTCCGGGACGCCGTCGCCCCCGGCACCCCGCGCTCCGCCCCGCTGCTGAACGCGGTGGGCGCGGCCGAGCTGCCCCACGGCACGCCGTACGCCTGGATCGCGGGCGAGGCCGGAACGGTCAAGGAGCTGCGCCGCCACCTGGTGCGCGAGCGCGGCTTCGACCGTAAGGCCGTCACCTTCACCGGCTACTGGCGCCTGGGCGCCTGCGAGGAACAGCTCGTCGAGGAGGCCGTGTCGGGCACCGGCCCCGCGACCGACGACTGACCACCGACGACCGACCCCCGCGCCGTACCCGCGCACCGTACCCGCGCGCCATGCCCACAGCCCCGACCCACAGCCGAATCACCCCCCACAGCCGCGACCCATAGCTGAGTCATTCCCACAGCCGCGACCCACGGCCGAATCACCCCCACAGCCGCGACCCACGGCGTAATCCACCACCGCGGCGCACAACTGAATCCTTCAACAGGACCGCGGAGGACCGACCGCTGGACGCCGGGCGGCCGGCCGCTCGGCGCGCCCCCGCGCGCCCTGCCGCCACCTCCGGCACCCCCGCACGCCCACCAGGCCACCAGGCCACCAGGCCGTCAGGCCGCGGGTCGCCCCCTCCCCCACCCAGCCGCATGCCCGCGCCCTCCGCACGCCCGCATGCTCGTTTCCAGAAGGGACAGAACGTGAGTTTCCTCGCGCAGACCGCTGAGGACCCGTCGCCGGAGCCGATACCCGGGGCGGCGGATGGCAGGGCCCACCTCTTCAACGGCCGTACGGCGGAACGCTATCGGCGCTCCGTGACCGACGCCGTCGGCCTGGTGGCCTCCACCGTCGCCCGCGCCCAGCGCCCCTTCACCGGCATCACCCCCGCCGAGCTCGCCCCCGAGATCTCCGGAATCGACCTGGAGCGCCCGCTCGGCGATCCGGACGCCGCGCTCGAGGAGCTGGAGAGCGTCTACCTCAAGGACGCCGTCTACTTCCACCACCCGCGCTACCTCGCCCACCTCAACTGCCCCGTGGTGATCCCCGCACTGCTCGGCGAGGCCGTCCTCTCCGCCGTCAACTCCTCGCTCGACACCTGGGACCAGAGCGCCGGCGGCACCCTGATCGAGCGCCGGCTGATCGACTGGACCGCTGAGCGCATCGGCCTCGGCGAGGCCGCGGACGGCATCTTCACCAGCGGCGGCACCCAGTCCAATCTCCAGGCGATGCTGCTGGCCCGCGACGAGGCGTGCACCCTGGTCGAGAAGGAGGCCATCGCCGCCGGCGGGACGATCGCGAAATCCGCGATCCTGCCCCGGCTGCGCATCCTCACCTCCCAGGTCAGCCACTTCTCCATCCAGAAGGCCGCCGCCATCCTGGGGCTCGGCTACGAGGCCATCATCCCGGTCCCCTGCGACCAGGACCGCCGAATGCGGACCGTCTCCCTCGCCCACGAGCTGGACCGCTGCCGCCGCGAGGGCCTGGTCGTCATGGCCGTCGTGGCCACCGCGGGCACCACCGACTTCGGCTCCATCGACCCGCTGCCCGAGATCGCCGAGCTGTGCGCCCGGCACGGCACCTGGCTGCACGTGGACGCCGCGTACGGCTGCGGACTGCTGGTCTCCCCGACCCGCCGCCACCTCCTGGACGGCATCGAGCGCGCCGACTCGGTGACCGTGGACTACCACAAGTCCTTCTTCCAGCCGGTCAGCTCCAGCGCCGTCCTGGTCCGCGACCGCGCCACGCTCAGCCACGCCACGTACCACGCGGACTACCTCAACCCCGAGCGCAGCGCCCGGAAGCTGATCCCCAACCAGGTCGACAAGTCCCTCCAGACCACCCGCCGTTTCGACGCGCTCAAACTGTGGCTCACGCTGCGCATCATGGGCGCGGACGCCGTCGGGGCGCTCTTCGACGAGGTGGTGGAGCGGGCCGCCGAGGCATGGGCCCTGCTGGACACCGATCCGCGCTACGAGGTGGTCACCGAGCCCCAGCTGTCCACGCTGGTCTTCCGCTACGTACCGCCGTCGGACGGGCCGTGCGACCCCGACCTCGTCGACCGCGCCAATCTGCACGCCCGGGAGGCGCTGGCCGCCTCCGGTGCGGCGGTCGTCGCCGGAACCGTCGTCGACGGACGTCACCACCTCAAGTTCACCCTGCTCAACCCGGAGACCTCGCTGAGCGACATCCGTCACGTCCTCGACCTGCTGGCCGAACACGCCGGTCAGTACCTGGCCCTCCACATCGAGCCCGAGTTCAGCGGCCCCCGCCACTCGCGCGCCAGTTGAGCCCCTTCACCCCGCCGGAGACCCTCGTGCCCACCCCGCACACCCACGACTTCATCGCGGTCGGGCTCGGCCCCTACAACCTGGGCCTCGCCTGCCTCACCGAGCCGATCGACGAACTCGACGGACTGTTCCTGGAGAGCAAGCCCGACTTCGACTGGCATCCGGGCATGCTGCTGGACGGCGTCACCCTCCAGACCCCGTTCATGGCCGACCTGGTGACCCTGGCGGACCCCACCTCCCCGTACTCCTTCCTCAACTACCTCAAGGAATCGGGGCGGCTGTACTCCTTCTACATCCGCGAGATCTTCTATCCGCTGCGCGCCGAGTACAACGACTACTGCCGCTGGGCCGCCGCGAAGCTGCCGTCCATCCGCTTCGGCCACCAGGTGACGAGCGTCGAGTACGACGAGGCCGACGGCCTCTACACGGTGCGCGCCCTGCGTCCCGCAAGCGGCGAGACCACCACGCACCGCGCCCGCCACCTGGTGCTGGGCACCGGCACCCCGCCGTATCTGCCCGAGGTGTGCCGGGGCCTGGGCGGCGATCTTCTGCACAACACGGACTACCTGGAGAACAAGCAGGCGCTGCAGTCCAAGGAGTCCATCACCGTCGTCGGCAGCGGCCAGAGCGCCGCCGAGATCTACCAGGACCTGCTCGCCGACATCGACACCTGTGGCTACCGGCTGAACTGGGTGACCCGCTCCCCACGCTTCTTCCCGCTGGAGTACACCAAACTCACCCTGGAGATGACCTCGCCCGAGTACGTGGACTACTTCCACGCGCTGCCCGAGGACACCCGCTACCGGCTGGAAGGTGAGCAGAAGGGCCTGTTCAAGGGGATCGACGCCGACCTCATCAACGGCATCTTCGACCTCCTGTACGAGAAGAGCGTGAGCGGCCCGGTGCCCACGCGGCTGCTGACCAACACCGAGCTCACCGACGCGGCGTACGACGAGCGGTCCGCCACGTACACCCTCGGGCTGCGCCATACGGAGCAGGAGCGGGACTTCTCGCTCACCACCCAGGGGCTCGTCCTGGCCACCGGCTACCGCTACCAGGTGCCCGCCTTCCTGGACCCGGTGCGCGACCGCATCCGCTGGGACCGCCACGGCCGCTTCGACGTCGCCCGCAACTACAGCATCGACACCACCGGACGCGGCATCTTCCTCCAGAACGGCGCCACCCACGCCCACAGCCTGACCTCACCGGACCTGGGCATGGGCCCGTACCGCAACTCGTGGATCATCCGGGAGCTGCTGGGGCGGGAGCACTATCCGGTGGAGAAGTCCATCGCCTTCCAGGAGTTCGGCGCACCGGAAGGAGCCGTGTCATGACGCCTTCGCCTTCGCCTCCACCGATCTTCGAGTACAAGGACGCGCGCCTGGGCACCTTCGCCCTGCGCGCCCTGGACCCGGTGGCCGACGCCGCGCTGCTGCACGGTTGGGTGACCCACCCCAAGGCGTCGTTCTGGATGATGCGGGAGGCGGACGAGGCGGAGGTCGCCGCCGAGTACCGCAGGATCCACGAGCATCCGCACCACGAGGCGTTCATCGGCCTGTACGAGGGGCGCCCGGCGTTCCTGGCCGAGCGGTACGACCCGTCGCGGGTGGAACTCGCCGGTCTCTACCCCTCCCGGCCCGGCGATATCGGCATGCACTTCCTGTGCGCGCCGGCCGACACCCCGGTGCACGGCTTCACCCTGGCCGTGATCACCGCCGTCATGGAGTTCTGCTTCTCCGATCCGCACGTCCGGCGCGTCGTCGTCGAGCCCGATGTGCGCAACGACGCGGTGCACGCGCTCAACGCGGCCGTCGGCTTCGAGATCGTCGAGCGGATCCCCAAACCCGAGAAGGACGCCTACCTCAGCATCTGCACCCGCGAGCGGTTCGAGGCCGCGCGCACCGCACTCGCCGCGGATGCCGCACGGGCGGACCGGACCACCCGGACCGACCGGACCACCCGGACCACCCGGACCGACCCCGACCGGATCCAACGAACCGACAGGACCGAGGGAACCGACGGGACCGAACGAACCGAACAAACAGAAAAAACCGACCGGACCAACCAGGCCGACCGGACCGCCCCGCGCGACGCCCAAGGAGTGACCCGATGAGCCCCCGCGACGCCGTCGCCCACCTCACCCCCGACCTGTGGGACCGGGCAGGCCGCCTCCTCATCCGCAAGGCCCTCGCCGAGTTCACCCACGAGCGTCTGCTCGCCCCCGAGCTCGGCCCCGACGGCCGCTACGCCGTGACCAGCGGCGACGGGGCGGTGACCTACCGCTTCGCCGCCCGGGTGCTCTCCCTGGACCACTGGCTGGTCGAGGCGGACAGCATCACCCGCCACGACCGGACCGGCACCGAACTCCCCCTGGACGCACTGGACTTCTTCATCGAGCTGCGCGGGCGGCTCGGCCTGAGCCAGGAGATCCTCCCCGTCTACCTCGAGGAGATCAGCTCCACCCTCTCCGGCACGGCCTTCAAACTGGCCGGCGAGCCGGTGGCCGCCGCCCAGCTGGCCAAATCCGGCTTCCAGGAGATCGAGACGGGGATGACCGAGGGCCACCCCTGCTTCGTCGCCAACAACGGCCGCCTCGGCTTCGGCATCCACGAATACCTCTCGTACGCCCCCGAGACCGCGAGCCCCGTCCACCTGATCTGGCTCGCCGCCCGCCGCGACCGCTCCACCTTCACATCCTCCGCGGACCTGGACTACGACGCCCTGATCCACTCGGAGCTGAGCGAGGAAACCCGGGCCCGCTTCGCCCGGACCCTCACCGACCTCGGCCTGGACCCGGCCGACTACCACCTGCTACCGGTGCACCCCTGGCAGTGGTGGAACAAGCTGTCGGTCAGCTTCGCCGCCGAGGTCGCCCGGCAGCACCTGGTGTGCCTGGGCCCCGGCGACGACGCGTACCTGGCCCAGCAGTCGATCCGGACGTTCTTCAACACGAGCGACGAGTCCAAGCACTATGTGAAGACCGCGCTGTCGGTGCTGAACATGGGCTTCATGCGGGGCCTGTCGGCGGCGTACATGGAAGCGACACCGGCCATCAACGACTGGCTGGCGTCTCTGATCGCCTCCGACGAGATCTTCCGCGCCACCCGTTTCTCCATCATCCGAGAACGAGCGGCGATCGGCTACCACCACCGCCAGTACGAGACGGCCACGGCGAAGGGCTCGCCGTACCGCAAGATGCTGGCGGCCCTGTGGCGCGAGAGCCCCGTCCCGTCCCTGGAACCCGGCCAGCGCCTGGCCACGATGGCCTCCCTCCTCCACACCGACCCCGACGGGGCCCCCCTCGTCAGCGCCCTCATCGAGGAATCCGGCCTCACCCCCGCCACGTGGCTACGCCGCTACCTGGACGCCTACCTCACCCCGGTGCTGCACAGCTTCTACGCCTACGACCTGGTCTTCATGCCGCACGGCGAGAACGTCATCCTGGTGATCGAGGACGGCGCCGTCCAGCGCGTGATCTTCAAGGACATCGCCGAGGAGATCGCCGTCATGGACCCCACCGCGGTCCTCCCCCCGACCGTGGAACGCATCCGCGTAGACGTCCCCGAGGACAAGAAGCTCCTCTCGATCTTCACCGACGTCTTCGACTGCTTCCTCCGCTTCCTCAACGGCATCCTCGTCAGTGAGGGCCTCCTGGAGGAAGACACCTTCTGGCGGACGGTCGCCGACTGCGTCCTGGCCTACCAGCGCTCGACCCCCCACCTCGCGGACAAATTCGCCCAGTACGACATGTTCGCCGAGGACTTCGCCCTCTCCTGCCTCAACCGCCTCCAGCTCCGCAACAACCGCGAAATGGTGGACCTCCAGGACCCGGCCGGCGCCCTCCAGCTGATCGGCACCCTGAAGAACCCGATCGCAGGCCTGGGGACGAGAGCCTGAGCCACCCGACGGACCCCGCCAGCTCGGCCCGGGGCGCCCCGGCCCGAGGAGCACATCAGGGCCCCACCCCACCCCGGAGCCCCCGAACGCCCACGTACCCAACCCGCTACACTGTGGCGGTGCGCCACGACGGCACCACCATGCCGCCCTGACGCCGGGCCTCCGTAGCTCAGGGGATAGAGCACCGCTCTCCTAAAGCGGGTGTCGCAGGTTCGAATCCTGCCGGGGGCACCATGCCTGACCAGGCCGAACGCCCCCGCGATCTTGGATCGTGGGGGCGTTGACGGCAGAGGTTGACGGCAGTTCTACCTGCCAGGCCTGAGCAGCCGGTCCATGTGGCCCATCGCCTCACGCCGACTGTCGTCGTTCACGTGCGTATAGACGTTCATCGTGACCGCGATCTGCGAGTGCCCCAGGATCTCCATCACGACACGCCGGGGGGATCCCAGCCGCGACGTCCTCGCGCGACGGTTCTTGGTGGTGTCCTCGTACAGCTCCTTGCCGTCGCGCTGGAGCTGGGATCGCACGGTCAGCGTTCGGCGGTCCAGGTCCACGCCAATGCGGGCCCAGGATCTCCCCACGGCGAAGACCTGTCCGTCCACGCCCGTGAGGACCTGGACACCGTCGCAGCCGAACTCAACAGCCGACCACGCAAAACGCTCGGCTGGGAAACCCCAGCCGAGCGCCTCGCCAACCTCCTGGCCACAGCCAGTTGATCACTTGTGTTGCAACGACCCCTCGAATCCGCCGTGTAGCCGAGGGCCTTCAGGCCTCGAGGATGTTCAGCCTTTGCGGCTGATCAGACGGCGGTGACGTTGAGGCCCGCCTGGCCGCTCGGCAGGTTCGCCGCACCATCCACCAGGACGCTGTGGCCAGCCAGTTCGACGCCGCCGACGCCCTCCAGGTTGCCCGGCTGGCTCTGCAGGGCCAGCCCGCCGGCCGCGCCGGCGGCAACGCCGTCCAGGTCGGCGTCGGAGATCTCGCGGGTCTCAATCTGGGCGTTGTACATAATGCACGCTTCTTTCGTCAGTGATCTCTTGCATGAGACGGCCGTGACCACAACCGCGGTCCGGGACCGGCGCGGACTCCGGTACGGGCAGGGCTCTCCGCCCGTACCGGAGAAGGAGGTCCACAGATACGGAAAACCTGCGGACCCGACTCGCCGATAACCAGCCGCCTCACTCCCACTGCGCCACACGGCCCCCACATGTCACACCCGCACCAGGCGGACGCCAGCACAGCACAGCGAGCAGCTGGCAGAACATCGACTCCCTCGCTGACGCGCAGGGCATCGGCACCAACGCCGCTCCCTGACCAAGTTGCACCTGGTCGTCACCTAACGGGCGCGTCTGCGGGCCGCAACCCTGCTATGAGTGGACAGTTCGTAAAGTGACGTTCGTTTCCGGGTGAGGGTTTGTGCCGGGGGTGCTGGTCGTGGCGACGGCAGTCGTTGACGGCAACAGGGGTGCACACCGCCGTATCCCGAGACTCACCGGAATGGTCAACGCACTGCTGGGCGGCGTGGTCGTGGTGGTCGCTGGGGCGGTGGCGGCGATGGTTCTCCTCGCCGACGGCCGTTCCGCCATGGTTCTCCTCGCCGACGGCCGTTCCGCCGCCGCCTCCGTGACGCTCGGCAACCTGGCCGTCTTACTCCAACGGGACGTCAAACGGCTGGTGTCCCGGGTGAGGAGCGGCGGACGGGGCTGGTCCCCGTCCGCCGCTCCGTTCCCGCATATTGGCCCGTCAGGCGGCCGCGGGCTGTGGCTCAGGCGCCTGCACGGCCGCGAGGCGGCCGGTGCGGTGCAACCCGTACAGAGCCGCGGCACAGGCCAGGCCCAGTGCCAGCAGCGCGAGCCACGGCAGCGCGGCGCCACGTTCCCGCGCGGCACGCGGCCGGTCGCACGCGTTCGAACCTCCTACTCTGGCGTAGTGGGCAATGCTCTACGGAGGTGAGATCACAGTGACCCTGGGGGCACTGGAGAGCGCGGTCATGCGGGTGTGCTGGGAGGTCCAAGCGCCAGTGACGGTCCGCGCCGTACTCGACCGGCTCAACGAGGGCCGGGAGCGGCCGCTGGCCTATACCACGGTGATGACGGTGATGACTCGCCTCGCGGAGAAGCGCTTGCTCGATCGGGCCATACAGGGGCGCGGCTACGCGTACACAGCCGCCGTCGCGGATGAGGCCGCGATCGCCGTACGGGAGGTGCTGCGGGCGCACGGGGATGCCGCGGTCGCGCATTTCGCCGCCGAGGCGTCGCTGGATCCGCAGCTACGGGACCGTCTTCGGCGGCTCCTGGAGCAGTCGCCGTGACCGGCAAGCGGGCCTTCTGGACTCTCGTAACGGTGTCCGTGACGATTCACGCGGCGGTGGCCTTCCTTGGCTGCTGTGTGCTCACGGCTCTGGCCTGGCAGTTCACCCATCACGGGATCGGAGCCGACCCGCGGTCGGGCGCCGCGTGGGCCGGCGCCACGCTGCTCGCCCTCTCCACGGCCGGAGCCATACGGTCCGCCCGGCGGCTGTGGCTTGGACTCAGCGCGACTCGGGCCATGGACCGCCAGGTCCGCGCCGCGGCCGTCACCGATGCGGCCATACACACCATCGCCCGGCAGGCGGGCCTGACCGCCCGAGTGGAGGTGATCGAGAGCGCCGGTAGCTTCGCGTTCACCCACGGCCTGCTGCGCCCTCGAGTGACGGTCAGCAGCGGGCTCATGAAGTCGGCGACTGATGGCGAATTGCGTGCGGTTCTGGCTCATGAGGCCGAACACGTCCGTGGGCGGGATCCGCTCAGAACGCTCGTGGCCGATTTCCTGGCGGCACGCCACATCGCGCTGCCGCTCCTGCGCCACCTGCGAACGGTGGTCGCCGCCGACCGTGAACTGGCGGCAGACCGCTGCGCGATGGCTCATTGCGGCGTCGGCGCCGTGGCCGGGGCACTGCTGAAGGCCGGCGACACTCCTCGATGGGCGGATGCCGCCCCCGCCGCCGCGATGGGGGACCGCACGTTGCTCGCCGCCAGGATCACGCAGCTTGAGGGCGCGATACCGCCGCCCGTGCGTCCAGAACACCGACAGGTGGCCGTCACGGCCGCCGGGGCCGCGCTCCACGTGTGGGCGATCACCGGCTCCGCCTGGCTGATGTCGACAACTCCATTGGCCTGCTTGGGAGGAGGTCACTGAGCTTCGGCGGGCAGCCAGCCCTCCTTATCTACTACGGCCGCATAGTAATTACTACGCGGCCGTAGTAGGCTCGGGGTCCTGCCCGCCGAGAGGAGTCATCCATGGCCGCCGCGACGGACCGCGAGAAGCCGATACGCCATGCGCTCTTCGCTCGCGTCTACCCGAGGATCAACGCCTTCGCCGAGGCCCACGGCGCCCTGGAACACCGGCGGGAGCTGCTGGCCGGGACCACCGGCCGGATCGTGGAGATCGGCGCGGGAACCGGCGCCAACTTCCCGCACTACCCGCCGAAGGTCGAGCGGGTCATCGCGGTCGAACCCGAGCCACACCTGCGGGAACTCGCAAAGCGGGCGTCGGCCGGGTCCCCGGTGCCGGTAGAGATCCGCGCGGGCCGGGCCGAGGCGCTGCCCGTCCCCGACGCTTCCGCCGACGCAGTCGTGGCCTCGCTCGTCCTGTGCACCATCGCCGACGTCCCCGCCGCGCTCAGGGAAGCCGCCCGTGTGCTACGACCGGGCGGGCTTCTGTACTTCTACGAGCACATCCGATCGACACGCCCCGGCCTGGCAAGGCGGCAGCGGATCATCAACGTGGTATGGCCACTGCTGGGCGGCGGCTGCAATCTCACCCGGAATCCCGAACCAGCCATCACCGCCGCCAGATTCAGGATCGAACGCGCACGGCACTTCGACTTCCTCATCAACGGCCGCACCACGCCCAGCTCCCCGTGCGTCATCGGCGTCGCGCGCAAAGCCGAGATCGCCGCCCAGGAGAACACCGCGTGACCCGCGAGCGAGACTTCACAGTCTCACGGACCCCGCGCGGCGCGACGTGCCCCCTGATCGACCCCCTGATCGACCCCTGATCGGTCAGCGGGCGCACCGGACGGGGCTCAGGCACCTCAGCGGTGCATCGCGGCCGGAGATGCCGACCTCTGCTGCCACGTCCTTGAGGGCGGCCGCGGAGGCCCCACGACGGGATCAGACGGTGAGGACGAGCTTGCCCCGGAGATGACCGCCGTCGAGCAGCCGGTGCGCGTCGGCGACGCGCTCGAACGG
>NZ_JACVYG010000072.1:0-47251 GCF_014712245.1 Streptomyces sp. 5-10 | reverse complement strand
CCGCCCGCCGTGGCCGTCCGCGGCGGCTCCCGCGGCCGGGGCGTACGAGGGCTGTGACGTGGGCGGGCGCTCCGGCGGGAGCGGCGCGGAGGGGCGGCTGCCCGCGCTCGCGGCGCTTCCGGCGTTCCCCGCGCCCCCGGAGGGACGGCCGCCTCCGGCCGCGGGCCGGGAGGAGCCGCGCACCTGGTTGCGGCCGCTGCGCTTGCGCTCGATGAGCGCGACGGCGCCGGGCGGCAGCCAGGCCGAGGCCGTACCGCTGTCGTCGGCGTTGGAGGCGAACAGATGCGGGGCCAGCTGGGACTGCAGATCGGCCGGGGACGGCCGCCGCTCGGGCTCCATCTGCATGCACGACTCGATCAGCGGCCGCAGCTCGTCGGGCAGCCCGGCCAGATCGGGGCCCTCGCGCAGCAGCATGAACACGGTCTCCACCGGGTTGGCGCCGTGGAAGGGCGCGTGCCCGGTGGCCGCGAAGGTCAGGGTCGAGCCGAGCGAGAAGATGTCGCTCGCGCCCGTCACACTGCGCGAGTCGCGCGCCTGCTCGGGGGACATGTAGGCGGGGGTGCCGACCGCGACGTTGGTCATCGTCAGCCGGGTGTTCGAGACACCGGAGGCGATACCGAAGTCGATCACGCGCGGGCCGTCCTCGACGACCAGCACATTGGACGGCTTCAGATCCCGGTGGACCAGGCCCGCGCCATGGATGGACTGCAGCGCCTCGGCGACCCCGGCCGCCAGCCAGCGCACCGCCTGGGCCGGCATCGGCCCGCACTCGTTGACGATTTCCTCGAGGGAGGGCGCCGGCACATAGGCCGTGGCCAGCCACGGCACCGCGGCGCGCGGATCGGCGTCCACGACCGCGGCCGTGTAGAAGCCGCTGACCGCGCGGGCCGCCTCCACCTCACGGGTGAATCGGACACGGAACAGCTGGTCCTCGGCGAGCTCGGTCCGGACCGTCTTGATCGCGACCCGTCGGCCCGATGCCGAGCGGGCCAGATAGACCAGCCCCATGCCGCCCGCGCCGAGACGGCCGAGCACCTCGAAAGGGCCGATCCGCCTCGGATCGTGCTGCGTCAGCTGCTCCACCACTTGCCTGCCACCTCCCCGTGGGGGCTTGAAAAAATACAGCCCCGTGCAGCGTCTCACCGACAAACCAACCGGCGGCACGCATCCTGCATTCTCTCTGGCGAAGGCGGCGGTTGCGAACCCGGGGGCGAATCGTCGTGTCATCGGGCGATACGGAGCCGGGGTCCGTCCGGTTCGACCGGGGACCATCCAAGTGCCCGCAGGCCCGTATCGCCCAGTTATCCGCCCCGGGTTCAGCCCGCCGTCGAGGTGTCGATGACGGCGAAGGCCGCGCCCTGATTGTCCGCAAGGACCGCGAAACGCCCGTACGGCGTATCTTCGGTGGTCTTGAGAACCCGCCCGCCCAGCCGGTGGGCCGTGCGCGACGTCTGATCGCAATCCGCCACCACAAAGTACGTCAGGAAGTGGGCGGGCAGAACGGCCGGGTACTCCTCACCCATCACGACGCGTCCGCCGATCGCGTGACGGGGGTCCGGGGGCTCTCCGCGCGGCGTCCACAGGACCACGTCGGCCGGTGAGCCCTCGGCGGGGGGCGGTGCGGGGGGCGCGCCTGGGGGCGGTGCGGGAGGCCTTTCAGGAGGCGGCGCGGCGGGCGGCGCGGAGGGCGGCGCGGCGGGTGTCATCCCGTAGCCGAAGACCGCCCGGTAGAAGGCGTCCACGGCGCGCGGCTGACGCGTGTGGACCTCGGTCCAGCCGTACGAACCGGGCGTGCCGCGCCGCGCGAAGCCGGTGTGGCTGCCCGCCTGCCAGATCCCGAAGACGGCGCCGCCCGGGTCGGCGGCCGTCGCCATGACGCAGAACTCGTCGATCCACACCGGCGGGGTGATCACCCGGCCACCGGCCTCGCGGATCCGTACGGCGGTCGCGGCGGCGTCCCGGGCGGCGAAGTAGATGTTCCAGACGGTGGGCATCCGGCCGTCCGGCTTGGGCACCAGCCCCGCGACGTCCTTACCGCCGAGGAGAGCCCGGGTGAACGTGCCGTAGTCGGTGGCGATCTCCTGGAAGGTCCAGCCGAAGAGCTCGCCGTAGAAGCGCCGGCCCGCCGCGAGGTCGGACAGCAGCACATCCGCCCAGCAGGGCACGCCTTCCGCGAATGCCGCCATGGCCCGGATCCTCCCGCGTCCCTCGGTCCTCGGACTTGCTCGCCTCGGAGCCCGCTCGTCCCGGAGCCGACTCGCCCCGGAGCCCGCTCGTTCCGGAGCCGACTCAGCTCGGAGCCCGCTCGCCCCGGAGCCCGCTCACCTCGGAGCTTGCTCACAGCCCGTTTGGAGATGCTTGGCGCGTGTTTGGAGCCGCTTGGTTCGTTCACCTCACTTGCCACGCTAACGGGGTATCGCCCGGTCTGCTCGCCCCGGAACTCGAAATATTTGGCCAATCCTTTTGCCTCGGAGACAGATCCGACGGCGTCATCCACCGTTGTTATCCACAGGCTGTTGATAACACGATTCACCCGCGTGGGTGAGCGGTGATTGAGGGCTTGACGACTGTGGACAGGGGTCGGAATCAGCCATTCCAGCCTGCTCGG
The DNA here is from genome assembly GCF_014712245.1 of Streptomyces sp. 5-10. Lineage (NCBI taxonomy): Bacteria > Bacillati > Actinomycetota > Actinomycetes > Kitasatosporales > Streptomycetaceae > Streptomyces > Streptomyces sp. 5-10. The sequence goes on along the minus strand of NZ_JACVYG010000072.1, from coordinate 44,643 downwards.
CGAGGTTCGCAAACCCCCTCATCCCGCCCTAACCCCATTTGCACGCAGCCGAATCGCGCTCCGATCACCCCTCGGTAAGCTGACGGCATGACAGGACAAGTACGCACAGTCGACGGGCGGGTGGCCGGTCGTCGCGGGCAGGCGACGCGGCAGAAGCTGCTCGACTGCCTCGGCGAGATGCTCAGCACCTCCCCGTATCGAGACGTCAAGGTCATCGATGTCGCACGTAAGGCAGGGACCTCGCCTGCGACGTTCTACCAGTACTTCCCCGATGTGGAGGGCGCGGTCCTCGAGCTCGCCGAGGAGATGGCGAAGGAGGGCGCGAGCCTGACCGATCTGGTCGCCGACCGCTCATGGGCCGGCAAGTCGGGGGCGACCGCGGCGGAGGACCTGGTCGAGGGGTTCCTCTCCTTTTGGCGCAAACACGACGCCATCCTGAGGGTCGTCGACCTGGGCGCCGCCGAGGGTGACAAGCGGTTCTACAAGATCCGCATGAAGATCCTCAACTCCGTCACCAACTCCCTGACGGACGCCGTCAAGGAGCAGCAGACCAAGGGCCGGATCGACAAGGACCTCAACCCTGGGGCCATCGCGGGCTCGCTGGTCGCCATGCTGGCGGCGGTCGCGGCGCACCAGAAGGGCTTCCAGAGCTGGGGCGTCAAGCAGGCCGACCTCAGGCCGAGCCTGACCTGGCTCGTCCACCTCGGGATCACCGGCCGCAAGCCGCCGAAGTAACGAATCCGCGCCCCTTCCCCGGCCTCCCCTCCCCGGCCCCTCCCCGCCGGCTGCCCGGCCGGGCCCGCACGTCCTGTCACGCCGCGGCGGATCACTCCCCAGTGATCCGCCGCGGCCCGTTGCGGTCACTGGCTGGTTGGGCCATGGGCTCGCCCATGGGGAGGAACGGGGACTCCGCCGGGGCGCCGGGTGCCCCTGACCGGGGGTGCCGGGCACCCCGACGGGAGGGGCGCTGGGCGCCCTCGACCCGGAGGGACCGGGCCGGCCCTCCTCCACGGCCCCGAGGACCGGCTTCAGCCCTCCTCGATGCGGTGGAGGCGGAAGAGGCGGATCTCGCGGTCCACCCGGGACTGATAGGTCGCGTACGGCGGCCAGAAGGCGAGGACCGCGGCCCAGGCCGCCTCGCGCTCGGCGCCCTCCAGCAGGCGTGCCCGGACGGCGATGTCCCGGCCCCGCCAGCTGATCTCCGCTTCCGGGTGCTTCAGGAGGTTCGTGGTCCAGAGCGGATGGCCCGGACGGCCGAAGTTGCTGCCGATCAGGATCCAGGTGCCGCCGTCCTCCGGCATGCAGGCCAGCGGCGTACGGCGGGGAAGCCCCGACCTGGCCCCGCGCGCCGTAAGGATCACGCCCGGCAGCATCCGCGCGCTCGGCAGCACCTTGCCGCGGGTCAGCCGGTGGACGGTGCGGTCGAACGCGGGGATGACATGGGGCGCGACCTTGGCGAAGGCGCGGGTCGAGGACACCTTACGGACCAGCTTCACGCCGTAACCGGCCATCAGACCGTCACCGCCTTCCGCGGCCCATCGCGCCCGTCGGACCCGTCTCGCCCATCAGGCCCACCGGGCCCGCCGTCCCCGTGGTGGCCGCCGCTTCCGCCGCTCCCGCCACGCCCTTCATGGCCACCGTAAGGAGGGCGATCGGCCGCGCCGAAGAGTCCCTCCCGTTCCGCGGCCCGCGCCCGCAGCCGGTGGACGGGGCCGAAGAGCAGCTCGTCCGAGGCGGCCCGCTTGAAGTAGAGATGCGCGTCATGCTCCCAGGTGAAGCCGATACCGCCGTGCAGCTGCACCGCCTCGGCCGCCGCCGTGCGCTGTGCCTCCAGCGCCTGCGCGAGCGCCAGCCCGCCCGCGACCGCGGCTTCCCTACCGCCCGCACCGTGCGTACCGCCCCCTCCGCCCTCGGCCGCGGCCCAGGCCGCGTAGTACGCCGCCGAACGGGCCGCCTGGACCGCGACGTACACATCCGCCAGCCGGTGCTTGACCGCCTGGAAGGAGCCGATGGGACGGCCGAACTGCTCACGCGCCCGCACGTACTCCACCGTCCGGGTGAGGGCCGCGTCCGCAGCCCCCACGGCCTCGGCGGCGAGCACGGCCGCGGCCGCCGTACCCACGGCCGCCAGCGCCTCGGCCACCGCCTCCCCGCTCCCGCTCCCACTCCCGCCGCCGTCCACCCCCAGCAGCTCGGCCGGGACGTTCCGCAGCTCGATCCGGGCCTGCGGCCGGGTCGCGTCGAGCGCGGTCAGCCGGGTGCGGACCAGCCCGTCCGCCCCCGCCCGGACGAGGAACAGCAGCGTCCGCCCGCGCGTATAGCCCCCGGCGCGGGCGGCGACCAGCAGCAGGTCGGCGCTGTGCCCGCCCGGCACCTGGTCCACCTGCCCGTACAGCCGCCACCCCGCGCCGCCGTCCCGGTCCGGGCGCGCCTGGACGCCCCCCGCGCGCCCCCCACCGGCCCACGCGCCGTCCCTCGCTCCTACGAGCCCGAGCGCTTCGGGCAGCGCGCGCCCCGGCACCGCGAGTGCCGCCGTAAGGGCGCCGTCCGCGATGCGCGGCAGCAGGTCGGCGCGCTGCGCCTCCGTGCCGAGCGCGGCGACCAGGGGCGCGGCGAACACGGCGGTGGCCAGGAGCGGCGAGGGGAGCAGCACCCGCCCGGTCTCCTCACAGACCAGCGCCAGCTCGGTGACGCCGCAGCCGACGCCCCCGTACGCCGCCGGAAGGGCGAGGCCCGGCAGGCCGAGCATCCGGGCGAGCCGCCGCCACAGGGCCTCGTCATAGCCGGGCGCGGTCTGGACCGCCGCCTTGACCTCGTCCGGCCCGCACCGCTCCCGCAGCAGAGTGCGCAGCGTACGGCGGATCTCGTCCTGTTCCTCGGTGAACGCGGCGTCCATCGGCGAGCACCTCCGTTTTCTGACGGGCCGTCATACTAGGGACGAGCTCCGGACTTTCCCACCCCTCCCGCCCCATCCACGGCTAAGCTGCTGTCGCCCTACCACGTTCCTCCCCGCATCCTCCGCCGGAGCGCGACCGGACCGGCGGTGGCCCTGACCTCCGGGGCCTGTCGGAGGAGCGAGGAGGGGTAATGGACGATCGGAGCACGCAGGAGACGAGCGACGACCGGTGGACCGGCCCGGACAAGTGGCAGGTCGTGATCGGAGTGCTGAGCCTTCTGGTGGCGATCGCCGCTTGTGTGGGGCAGTTCCTGCAGTAGCCGGGCGCCTCACGCGTGGTCCGGACGGGGCTTGTGTTCGAGGCGCGAGCACGGCCATACGGGAGATCGTCCGGACCACCCCCTTCACCCGGGTCTCGCCGTGCCCGCGCATGCACCCCCTTCCGCTCCCCCGAATCTGATGTACCGTCAGATTCATGCCGCCCGCAGCACAGCGCACCCGTAAGGTCGCCGTCGTCGGCGTCGCCCTCTCCGACTGCGGCCGCGTCGACACGGCCACCCCCTACGCCCTCCATGCCCAGGCCGCCCGCCGGGCCCTCGCCGACTCCGGTCTCGACCGGTCGGTCGTCGACGGCTTCGCCTCGGCGGGGCTCGGCACCCTCGCGCCGGTCGAGGTGGCCGAGTATCTGGGGCTGCGGCCGACCTGGACCGACTCGACGGCCGTCGGCGGCTCCACCTGGGAGGTCATGGCGGCGCACGCGGCGGACGCGATCGCCGCCGGGCACGCCCGAGCCGTTCTGCTCGTCTACGGCTCCACCGCCCGCGCGGACATCCGCGCGGGCCGCCGCACCGCGAACCTCTCCTTCGGGGCGCGCGGACCGCTTCAGTTCGAGGTCCCGTACGGGCACACGCTGGTCGCCAAGTACGCGATGGCCGCGCGCCGCCATATGCATGAGTACGGCACCACACTCGAACAGCTGGCGGACATCGCCGTTCAGGCACGCATCAATGCCGGGCACAATCCGGACGCGATGTTTCGTGAACCGATCACGGTCGATGACGTCCTGAGCGGCCCGATGATCGCCGATCCCTTCACCAAGCTGCACTGCTGCATCCGCTCGGACGGCGGCTGCGCGGTGCTGCTCGTGGCCGAGGAGTACGTACCGGACACGGCGAAACCCCCGGTGTGGGTGCTGGGTTCGGGCACGGCGGTCTCGCACACCACCATGTCCGAATGGGAGGACTTCACGGTCTCCCCGGCCGCGGCCTCCGGGCGGGCCGCCTTCGCGCGGGCGGGCGTCGGGCCGTCGGAGATCGATGTGGCCGAGCTCTATGACGCCTTCACCTATATGACCCTGGTGACGCTGGAGGACCTCGGCTTCTGCGCCAAGGGCGAGGGCGGGGCGTTCGCGGCGAAGGGGCGGCTGACACGGGACGGCGAGCTGCCGACCAACACCGACGGCGGTGGCCTCTCCGCCTGCCACCCGGGGATGCGCGGACTGTTCCTGCTGGTCGAGGCGGTACGGCAGCTACGCGGCGAGGCCGGGGCGCGGCAGGTGCGCAAGGCGGGCGGACGGCTGCCGGAACTGGCCGTGGCCTCGGGCACGGGGGGCTGGTTCTGCTCGGCGGGCACGGTGGTCCTGGGCCGCGGCTGACGGGCCCGCCCCGGCCGTACGTACGCCCCCGCTTGCCCCGGCCCCTCACGGGTGATCGGATGGGGAGCCGATGAGCGAGCACGAGGATGAGGAATTCCGCGCACTGCTGCGCGGCCTGCGCGTACCCCATGCGGGCGAACTGCCCGTCTTCGACCCGGCCACGGCCCCGGACGCACCGCTTCCGCTCTTCCGGCGATGGCTGCGGGAGGCCGCCGAGGCGGGGGAACCCGGCCCGCACACCATGACCCTGGCCACCGCGGGCGCCGACTGCCGCCCGTCCCAGCGCACGGTGATGCTGCACGACGCCGATGAGCGCGGCTGGCACTTCGGCACCCATCGCACCAGCCGTAAGGGCCGGGAGCTGGCCGAGCGGCCGTATGCCTCGCTCGCGTTCCACTGGATGCGGCCGGGCCGTCAGGTGCGCCTCAGCGGGCGGGTCGGCGAGGCCGGACCGGAGGAGAGCGAGGCCGATCTGCGCGGCCGCTCCCCCGCGGCGCTCGCGGCGGCGCTGGCCGGGAGCGGACGGCAGAGCGAGGTGCTCGGCTCGTACGAGGAGCTGCTACGGGCCTTCGAGGCGGCGTACGAACGGGCCGACCGCGAACCGGACGCGACCGCCCCCACCTGGACCCTGTACGTCCTGGAGGCGGACGAGGTCGAGTTCTACCAGGAGGAGGCGCGGCGGCGGCACGTACGGGTCCGCTACCGCCGCGACCCCGGGGAACCCGGCGGCTGGCGGCGGGAGCTGCTGTGGCCATAAGGGCGGCACGGCCGTACGGCGACGACCGTAAGGCGTGCACCGTTGAACAACGCGACCGTAAGGCGGCCACGCCGTAAGCCCTGTCGGGCAGCGCCAGGCTACGCGGGCACCGGCCGGAAGACAGGAACGACCGGCGCGTCCCCCTCGGCCGCCTCGGCGGCCCCAGCCCCCCGGAACGCCACCCGGAGCCGCATCCCCACCCTCGGCCCGCCCTCCGGGACCTCGATGAGCTCGGTCATCATCCGCGGCCCCTCGGCGAGGTCGACGACGGCGGCGGTGTACGGGACGCGGGCGCCGAACGGCGGCAGGTCATTGCGGTGCACCACGGACCACGTGTAGAGCGACGCGGCGCCGCTCGCCGCCTCCCAGGCGACGTTCGCGCTCCAGCAGTACGGGCAGAACTCGCGCGGGTAGTGATGGGCCCGGCCGCACCCACCGCAGCGCCGGATCAGCAGCCGGCCTTCGGCGGCGGCGTCCCAGTAGGGGCGGGTGAAGGCGTCGATCTCGGGCAGGTCGAAGCGCGGAGCGCCCGCGGGCGGCGTCGGGCTCACAGAAACAGCCCTCATGCCTCGTCCAGCGACCAGGTCTGCCAGCTCATGCCGAAGAGCCCGACCACGGAGATCAGCACCATCATCGAGTTCTGCCCCTGCTCCGCCCAGTCGTGGATCATGAGCAGGAAATAGAGCAGATTGAGCACGATCGCGCCGATCAGGGCAATGGGGGTCAGGAAGCCGAGCGTCAGCCCGAGCCCGAGAGCCAGCTCCGCGTAGACGACGACATACGCCATGACCTTGGGGCGGGGTGTGACCACCGCGTCGAAGCCGCCGCGGACGAACGCCCAGCGGTGCTTGGCGGCCACGCCCACCGCCCAGCCGATGCCGGTGCCGCGCTCGAACCAGTCCTTCTTGTCCTTGTGCCGCCAGCTCTCGAGCCACCACAGGCCGAGTCCGATGCGCAGTACGGCGAGCCATTCGGCCCCGTCGAGCCCGATCGTCCGCATCGTCCTCCACCCTCCCGTCCCGGCGAATCTGACGGTACGTCAGTTTCACGGGCCGGGCGCGGCCCGCGCAAGGGGTCGCACCAGGGGAACGAAAACCGCCGGAACCCGGAATGGCGACCGACGGGACACCGCAGCGACGGTCCGGCGGCGACCGACCGTGACCTCTCCGCAACCCATCCGGAATCACTTTGACCGGATCGCTTGACCGAAACCCGTCAAATACCCGACTACGCTCACCCGCATGGCCGACCGCTCCCCCGAGAAGTCCTCACCCGTCTATGTGATCGGCGGCGGACCGGGCGGACTCGCCGCCGCTGCCGCGCTCAGCCACCGCGGGATCCGCGCCGTCGTCCTGGAGAAGTCCGACGCGGTCGCCACGTCCTGGCGGAACCACTACGACCGGCTGCACCTGCACACCACGCGCAGACTCTCCGCGCTCCCCGGGCTGCCGATCCCCCGGTCCTACGGACGGTGGGTCGGGCGCGACGACGTGGTGCGCTACCTGGAGCGCTATGTCGAGCACCACCGACTGGAGATCGTCACGGGCGTCGAGGTCTCCCGCATCGACCGGTCGTCCGACGACACGGAGTGGGTACTGCGCGCCACGGGCGGCCGTACGCCGTCCTCGCCCGTGGTCGTCGTCGCGACGGGCTTCAACCACACCCCACGGCTGCCGGACTGGCCGGGCCGCGCCGACTACACCGGTGAGCTGCTGCACGCCGCCCACTACCGCAACGCCCGCCCCTTCGAGGGCCGTGACGTCCTGGTGGTCGGCGTGGGCAACACCGGCGCCGAGATCGCGGTCGACCTGGTCGAGGGCGGCGCGGCCCGGGTGCGGCTGGCGATCCGCACCGTGCCGCACATCCTGCGCCGCTCGACGGCCGGCTGGCCCGCGCAGGCCACCGGCATCCTGGTGCGCAGGCTGCCGCGGCGCGCGGTGGACCGGGCGGCGCGGGTGATGTGCCGGGTGAGCATGCCGGACCTGACCGAGCACGGCCTACCCTGGCCCGACACCGGGCTCTACACCCGCGTACGGGAGGGCGCGATCCCGGTCCAGGACGTGGGGCTGGTCGACGCGGTGCGGACGGGGCGGGTGGAGGTGGTCTCGGCGGTGGACTCCTTCGACCTGGACAAGGTGGTCCTGGCCGACGGCTCGCGGATCAACCCCGAGGTGGTGATCGCCGCGACCGGCTACCGGCGCGGCCTGGAGGAGCTGGTCGGCCACCTGGGCGTGCTCGACGACCGCGGCCGCCCCCTCCCCCACGGCCGGCGGACCCTGAAGTCCGCGCCGGGACTGCACTTCACGGGCTACACCAATCCGATCAGCGGGATGCTGCGCGAACTGGCCATCGACGCCCGGAAGATCGCCAAGACGGTCGCCCGCACGACGGCATGACGGCGGGGCGGGCCGCGATGTCGCCGACCCCGCCGTCACCCTGCGTGTTCCCCGCGCCGCGAGCATTCCTGACAGGCCGTCAGTTCAGTAACCTGACTACTGGGTAATGTGACTTGGCGTCAGGTCTGCTGCGGCGGCCGACGCCGAATCCCCTGGTCACCTACCCGGTTATTGGCCAACGAGCAGGAGTGGCGGATACCGATGCTTGGATCGACCTACGGCACCCTGACCACCAACTCCCGTCATGCCCGCGCCGTCGCCTGCGGTCAGGCCCCCGGCCCCGCCGTGCATGTCCACAGCAGGCCCGCGGCGGGCGGGACCGCCGAAGGCGTGGACGACGTGGACGTCAGCGGGCGCCCGCTGCACTCCACCGTCCCCGATCTGGACCGCTTCTTCCATCCCGAGTCGGTGGCGCTCATCGGCGCCTCCGACGCGGACGGCCGCCCCAACACCGGTATCACCCGCCAGCTCCTGGCCTGGGCCGAACGCGTCGGCGCCCGGCTGCACCCCGTGCATCCCTCCCGTCCCGCCGTCTTCGGCATTCCGTGCGTACCGTCCGTGGCCGCGCTGCCCGAACCCGTGGACCTCGCCGTCCTCCTCGTCCGCGACCCGCTCCCGGTGATCGAGGAACTCGACGGGAGCAAGGTGAGGTTCGCCGTCGTCTTCGCCTCCGGCTTCGCCGAGACCGGCCCCGAGGGCGCCGCCGCGCAGGCCCGGCTGGCCGCCGCGGCCCGCGGCGCCGGGCTGCGGCTGCTCGGCCCCAACACCAACCTCAACGCCTTCGAGAAGTTCCGCGACGACCTCGACGGGCCCGCCATCGCCCTCATCACCCAGTCAGGCCACCAGGGCCGCCCGGTCTTCACCCTCCAGGAGCTCGGCATCCGGCTCAGCCACTGGGCCCCGACCGGCAACGAGGCCGATCTGGAGACCTCCGACTTCATCTCCTACTTCGCCACCCGGCCCGAGGTCGGCGCCATCGCCCTGTACGCGGAGGGACTGAAGGACGGCCGCGGCTTCCTCCTCGCCGCCGACCGGGCCGCCCGCGCCAAGGTGCCCGTCGTCGCCGTGAAGGTCGGCCGCACCGAGACCGGCGCCCGCACGGCCGCCTCCCACACCGGCAAGCTGACCGGCTCGGACGCGGTGGTGGACGCGGCCATGCGGCAGTTCGGCGTGATCCGCGTGGACGGCCTGGACGAGCTGCAGGACACGGCGGCGCTGCTCGCCCGCGCCCGCCCGCCGCTCGCCGAGGGCGTCGTGGTGTATTCGATCTCCGGGGGCACCGGGGCCCACTTCTCCGACCTCGCCACCGCGGCGGGCCTCACCCTGCCCACCCTCTCCCCCGAGAAGCAGACCGAGCTCCACCAGTGGATACCCAGCGATCTCAGCGTGGCCAACCCGGTGGACAACGGGGGCCACCCGGTCGGCGACTGGCGCGGCCGCAAGATCATCGACGCGATCCTCGCCGATCCGGCCGTGGGCGTGCTGATCTGCCCGATCACCGGCCCCTTCCCGCCCATGAGCGACAAGCTGGCGCAGGACCTGGTGGACGCGGCGGAGCAGACGGACAAGCTGGTGTGCGTGGTGTGGGGCTCGCCGGTCGGCACCGAGGACGCCTACCGCACCACCCTGCTGGGCTCCTCCCGCGTGGCCACCTTCCGGACGTTCGCCAACTGCATCACCGCCGTGCGCGCCTATCTGGGACACCACCGCTTCACCGCCTCCTACCGCTCCCCGTTCGAGGACGCCCCGCGCACGCCGTCCCCCTCCCTTCGCAAGGTGCGCGATCTGCTGCGCCCAGGAGACCACCTGAGCGAGCACGCGGCGAAACAGCTGCTGCGGGCGTACGGCATCCGGGTGCCGCGCGAACAGCTGGTGACCAGCGCGGCCGCGGCCGTCCGCGCCGCGGGTCTGGTGGGCTACCCCGTGGTCATGAAGGCGTCCGCGCCGCAGCTCGCCCACAAGACCGAGCTGGGCCTGGTCCGGCTGGGGCTGACCTCGGCCAGCCAGGTCCGCGACACCTATCGGGAGCTCACCGACATCGCCCGCTACGAAGGCGTCGAGCTGGACGGGGTGCTGGTCTGCCAGATGGTCGAGCGCGGGGTGGAGATGGTGGTCGGCATGAGCCAGGACCCCCTCTTCGGGCCGACCGTGACCGTCGGTATAGGGGGCGTGCTCGTCGACGTCCTCCGTGACGCCGCCGTACGCGTCCCCCCGTTCGGCGAGGACCAGGCGCGCGCGATGCTCGCCGAACTGCGCGGCCGCGCCCTCCTCGACGGTGTGCGCGGCGCTCCCCCCGCCGATGTGGACGCGCTCGTCGAGGTCGTGCTGCGGGTCCAGCGCATGGCCCTTGAACTCGGGGACCACCTCGCCGAACTGGACGTCAATCCGCTGATGGTGCTGGAACGCGGCCAAGGTGCCGTGGCGCTGGACGCCCTGGCGATCTGCCGCTGACGCATGGAGCGTTGCCATGACCTCTTCCCCCCTTGAAGACTCACGTGACTCCGTTCTACGGCACACCACTGACAACGGCGTCTCGTGGATCACCCTCAACCGCCCCTCGGCGATGAACGCCATCACCCCCGACCAGCGAGAACACCTGATTTCGCTGCTGGACCACGCCTCCGCGGACCCATCCGTCCGGGCCGTCGTGCTGACCGCCACCGGCAAGGGGTTCTGCGCGGGAGCGGATCTGCGCGGTGCGACGGACGGGGCCGAACGGGTCGCGGGCGATGTCGCCCGGCTGATCCGCGGCGGAGCGCAGCGGCTCATCGCCGCCGTCCTCGACTGCGAGAAGCCGGTGATCGCCGCGGTCAACGGCACCGCGGCCGGGCTCGGCGCCCATCTCGCCCTCGCCTGCGATCTGGTGCTGGCCGCCGAATCGGCCGTCTTCATCGAGGTGTTCGTCCGCCGCGGCCTGGTCCCCGACGGGGGCGGTGCGTATCTCCTCCCCCGGCTGATCGGCCCGCAGCGCGCGAAGGAGCTGATGTTCTTCGGCGATGCGCTGCCCGCCGCCGAGGCCGAGCGGCTGGGCCTGGTCAACCGGGTCGTTCCGGACGACGACCTGGCCAAGACCGCCCGCGCCTGGGCCGAGCGCCTGGCCGCGGGGCCCACCCGTGCCCTGGCCCTCACCAAGGCGCTGGTGAACTCCTCGCTGGAGTCCGGCCGCCCGGCCGCGTTCGCCGCCGAGGCGGCGGCGCAGGAGATCAACATGACCACGGCCGACGCTCAGGAGGGCGTCCGCGCGTTCGTCGAGCGCCGGCCGCCCGTGTACCGAGGCCGGTGAGACCGCTGAGGCCACGGAGCCCGCTGAGACCGCTGAGGCCATGGAGTCCGCTGAGGAACCGCCGTCAGGGAACCCGGGACAGCGAGGCAGAACCCGGGCAAGCCAGAAATCCGAGCAAGCGAGAAAGGGGGACGGGGCCATGATGGGACACGCCGGTATGGCCGCCACCGCCGTCCGCTACCTCCGGGCGGTCGGCTCGCCGACCGCCTCCGTACCACCGGTCGACCCGCTGCCCCCGCCCGAGCTGCGCTGTGTGCGCGACGATGAGCGGCCCCCGGTCGACCCGGCCGAATTCCGCCGTGTTCTGGGCCACTTCGCCAGCGGGGTCACCGTGATCGCCACGGCCGACGAGAACGGACCGGCCGGTTTCGCCTGCCAGTCCTTCGCCTCGCTGTCGCTGGACCCGCCGCTGGTCGCCTTCATGGTGGCCCGCACCTCCACGACCTGGCCGCGCATCGCCCGCGCCGGCGTCTTCTGCGTCAATGTCCTGGGCGCGCACCAGGGCGAGCTGTGCCGCTCCTTCGCGGTCAGCGGCTCGCGGCGCCCCGACAAGTTCGCGGGCGTCCGCTACGAGCCGTCCCCGGTCACCGGCTCACCGCGGCTCGCGGACGTCCCGGCGTGGATCGACTGCGCGATCCACGCCGTGCACACGGGCGGCGACCATCTGGTCGTGGTGAGCCGCGTCCGGGCCCTGGGCACGGACGCGCCCGCCGCGCGATCGGGGCCGCTGCTCTTCCACCGCGGCTCCTTCGGGGAGTTCACGGCGCTTCCCTGAGGCCGCCCGTTCGCGTAGGCCCAGGCGGCCTTACGGGGTGTCCGGCCGNAGGCCCAGGCGGCCTTACGGGGTGTCCGGCCGGTTCCCCTCCCCGCCCCTTCCCGCAGCATCGATATGCGGCTCCGCCACGTGGCAGGGGCTTCGCCCCTGGGCCCCCGGGGTCTGGGGCGGAGCCCCAGTTGAGGGAAGGGGCGGGGAGGGGGAAGCACCGATATGCGGCTCCGCCGCGTGGCCCGCCGCAGGCGCCGAGATCCGTCGGCCCCTAGACCGTCGCCGACGCGGTCTTCGCGCCCGGGCCGCGCCGGATGACCAGCGACATCAGCGCGGCGATCGCGCACAGCGCCCCCGAGCCGTACCAGACCAGGTCGTACGAGCCGAAGGTGTCCCGCGCCGCGCCGCCCACGAAGGCCACGACCCCGGCCCCCACCTGGTGGGAGGCGAGCACCCAGCCGAAGACGATCGCACTGTCCTCCCCGTACTGCTCCCGGCACAGCGCCATCGTCGGCGGCACGGTGGCGACCCAGTCGAGGCCGTAGAAGACGATGAAGAAGAGCATCGGCGGATGGACCACGTCGTCCAGCAGGATCGGCAGGAACATCAGCGAGAGCCCGCGCAGCGCGTAGTACACGGCCAGCAGCCGTCGCGCGTCGAAGCGGTCGGTGAACCAGCCGGAGGCCACCGTCCCCACGATGTCGAAGACGCCGATGACGGCGAGCAGGCTCGCGGCGGCCGTCACCGGCATGCCGTGGTCATGCGCGGCGGGCACGAAGTGGGTCTTGACGAGGCCGTTCGTGGACGCGCCGCAGATCGCGAAGGTCCCCGCGAGCAACCAGAAGGAGCCGGTGCGCGAGGCCGAGGTGAGGGCCTTGACGGCCCGCCGGGCCGCACCGCGCCGGGGCGCGGGCCGCGGGGCGGGCGGCCCGTCGGCGCCGTACGCGGCGAGGCCCACGTCCGTGGGGTAGTCCCGCAGCAGCAGCCAGACGAGGGGCACGATCGCCAGCGCGGCGACCGAGACGGTGATCGCGGCGGGCCGCCATTCGTGCCCTTCGACGATCCAGGAGAGCAGCGGGAGGAAGATCAGCTGCCCGGAGGCCCCGCCCGCCGTGAGGATGCCGGTGACCAGCCCGCGCCGGGCCACGAACCACCGGTTGGTCACGGTCGCGGCGAAGGCCAGCGCCATGGAGCCACTGCCGAGGCCGACCAGCACACCCCAGCACAGGATGAGCTGCCAGGGCTCGCTCATGAAGACCGTAAGGCCGCCACCGGTCGCGATGACGACGAGCGCGGCCGCGACGACCTTACGGATGCCGAAGCGATCCATCAGGGCGGCGGCGAAGGGAGCGGTGAGCCCATAGAGGGCGAGGTTGACGGAGACCGCGAACCCGATCGTGCCGCGCGACCAGCCGAATTCCTCATGGAGCGGGTCGATGAGCAGACCGGGCAGGGAGGCGAATCCGGCCGCGCCGATGATCGTCACAAAGGCGATGGCGGCGACCGACCAGGCACGGTGCGGTAGGTGTAGGAGGGCCCGCCGTGTGGGCCGGGCGGGCCGTTCCGGCTGTTCGTCCTGTTCGGGGGGATCGGAGAGCTCGGTCGTCTGCGTCACCGGACCAGCATCGAGCAGCTGGTCGGCACGGACGAGTGGCCCGAGGGACAGCATTCGCTAGGATCGGGCCATGCCCCTTTCGGGCCGTGTCCGAACGACGGGAGGCCGGAAGTGTCCCCACCCCAACCCCGATCCGCGCCCCACTCCCCACCCGGGACCACCGACGAGCGCCATCGCGTCGTCGTTCTCGCCCTCCCCGGCGTGATCCCCTTCGAGCTGGGCATTCCGTACCGGATCTTCGGCAAGGCCCGCTCCGCCGACCGCCGACGGCTGTACGAGGTGGTCACCTGCACCCCCGAGCCCGGTCTGGTGCCCACGGACGCCGACTTCCCGATCGCCGTGGAGCTCGGCCCGGAGGCCCTCGCCGAGGCCGACACCATCGTGGTGCCCGCCTCGTACGAACTCGGCCCGGTCCACGAGGAGGGCGTGATGACCGAGTCGCTCGGCAGCGCGCTGGCCCATGCCCGGCCGGGCGTGCGCTGGGTGTCCATCTGCACCGGTTCGTTCGTGCTGGCCGCCGCGGGGCTTCTCGACGGCCGCCCGGCCACCACCCATTGGTCCAGCGCCGACCGCTTCCAGCGCCTCTTCCCGACCGTCGATGTCGATCCGAACGTGCTGTTCGTGGACGACGGCGATGTGCTCACCTCGGCCGGTGTCGCCTCGGGGATCGACCTGTGTCTGCATCTGGTGCGGCGCGACCACGGCACGGCCGTCGCCAACGACGTCGCCCGGCGCAGCCTGGTACCGCCCCACCGCGACGGCGGCCAGGCCCAGTACATCCCGCGCCCGCTGCCCGAACCCCAGCAGGCCACCACGACGACGGCCCGCGCCTGGGCGCTCGGCCGGCTGGACCGGCCCATCTCGCTGCGGGAACTGGCCGCCCAGGAGTCGATGAGCGTACGGACGTTCACCCGTCGCTTCCGCGAGGAGGTCGGCGTCAGCCCGGGCCAGTGGCTGACCCAGCAGCGGGTCGAGCGGGCCCGTCATCTCCTGGAGGGCACCGATCTGTCGGTGGACCAGGTGACGCGCGAGGCCGGTTTCGGCTCCCCCGCGTCCCTGCGCCAGCACTTCCAGGCGGCCGTGGGGGTCTCTCCCACGGCCTACCGCCGCACCTTCCGCGCGGGCGCCGAGGCCGGTACCGCTTCCGGCGCCGACGCCCGCGCGTAAGGCCGCTCAGCCCGTCATGACCGCTCTCTCGCCGTCACGGGCTCCCGTGGCGCCACAGGACCACTCCCGCGCCGTCACAGGGCCACTCCCACGCCCTCACACGGCCGCCTCGGCGCCCTGGAGCCGCCAGCTGCGGACGTGCACCCAGGTCATGTCCCGCCACCACTGCGCGTTCCAGTCGCCGCTGCGGAAGCGGAACAGCGAGATGGTCTCGGCGGTGAACCGCTTGGGCGGGTCCGCGACCAGAGTGTCCAGGAACTCCCCGATCTCCTCGTAGAGGTCGGGCCGCAGGGTCAGCTCATGGGAGGCCACGGACAGATGCGCCCGGAATTCCGCCGGGTCGAAGGGTTTGAAGAGAAAGTCCGGCTGAACGGACGACACCGGCGCCAGCGCGGCGTTCACCGAGACCGCCAGGTCGACCATCTCGGGGTTGGGCGTCCCGTCCGGCAGATGGTGCACGTTGTACGCGAACCCCTTGCCGTGCCGGTCGATACCGGAGTTGTACGTGGTGAACGACGTGGTCTCGGACAGCAGCGGGTCCAGCGCCGCGATCAGCTCCTCCTCGGTGACCGTGGCGTGCACATTGCCCGCCAGGGTCGCGTGGGGCGGGAACGCCGCGCACGAGACGAGGCCGTACTGCTGCTTCATGAGCAGGTGCAGCCGCGCGAGCACCGCGCAGGTCTGCGGATCGGGGCGGAGGAAGACTCCGTAGCGATGGGGGTTGTCTCGCATCACTGACCTGCCTGCTCCCGGTAGCGATCGATGTCGCGGTTGGCGGCGGATTCGGCGTTCTTCAGCGCGGTGTCCAGCGGCGTCTTCCCGGCGAAGGCGGACTGGATCGGGCCGAGCACATCGGTGCGCACGGTGGGCATCGCGCCGGTCAGGCATCCCGCCGTGGCCGTGGTGGCGGGCGTCTTGTTGAACTGGTCGATGACGGCCTTGAGATCGGGCCGGGCGGCGAGGGTCTTCCGCTGGCCGGGCAGGGCGTCCACCTTCTTGTTGATGGGCGCGTAGCCGGTCGCGCGGCTGAACTCCTCCTGGGACGCGGGCGAGGCCAGGAAGGCGGCCACCTGCCAGGAGGCGGCCTGCTCGGCGGCGCTGTGGCCGGGGCCGTTGACCCACAGGGCCGCGCCGCCGACGACGGGCCCGGAGGTCGCGGCCGGACCGGACAGCGGATAGGGCAGGGCCCGGTAGGGGAAGTCGGCGCCCTCCTTGACCTTCCCGGCGGCTCCGCTGCTGTTGAACATCATCGCGACCTTGCCCTGCTGGAAGGCGGTCACGGCGTTGGAGCCGTCCTCACCGGTGTCCAGTCCGGCGCCGCTGGTGTAGAGGTCGCTCACGGCGCCGATGGCCTTGCGCTGCTGCGGGCTGGTGAGCTTCACACTGGACGCGGTGCTGCCCTTACGGCCGTTGTCGGGCCCGCAGTAGGGCACTCCGGCGGCGGCGGTCAGCTGCTCGATCCACCAGGTGTCGAAGGGCTGGACCAGACCCCCGGCCTTCGGCACCTTACGGTGGACGGTCTTCGCGGCGGCGACCACCTGGTCCAGGGTGTTCAGGGGCGTGTTCGCGGGCAGCCCCGCCTTCTTCAGCAGGTCGTCGTTGACGTAGAGCATCGGCATCGACGTGTTGAAGGGGACGGCCATCAACTTGCCCTGGGCGCTGTAGTAGTTGCGCGCGGCGGGCCGGATGTCGTCCAGGGACAGCGTGCCGGGGTTGGCCTCGGCCAGGTCCTGGGCGGGCACGGTCTGGCCCGCGTCGTGCAGGAAGCCGGTGCTGATGTCGTAGGAGAGCAGCAGGCTCGGGGTGCTCTTGTCGCGGATGGCGGCGGTGTACTTGGCGAGCACGTCGGGGTACTGGCCCTGGTAGACGGCCTTGATCTCGATCTTGCCGCGGTGCTGGGCGTTGAACCGGTCGACGAGCTTCTGGAGCGCCACGGCGTTGGTGTCGCCGAGGCCGTGCCACAGGGTGACGGTGACGGGCCCCTTGGCGGCCTTGAGGGCCGCGGGGCCGGGGGCCTGGCCGGAATCGCCGGTGTCGTTCTTACCGTTGCCGCCGCAGCCGCTGAGGGCGGTCAGCGCCACGAGGGCGGCGAGGACGGACGCGCTTCTGCGCATGGTGGTGTTCCTCCGGGAAGGGCATCTGGGAAAGGGGTGCGGGGAGGTGGGGAGAGCGGTGTCAGCGCGGGGAGGTGCGGGCGAGGCCGCGGAGCAGGAAGCGCTGGCCCACGATGACGAGCAGGAGGGTGGGAAGGAGGACGAGGGTGGTACCGGCGTAGATCACGCCGGGGCTGGTCGACTCGGCGTTGACCAGCTGGGAGATCCCCACCTGGACGGTGCGCCGGTCCGGGGAGTCGGTGATGAGCAGGGGCCAGAAGTAGCCGTTCCAGGCGGCCAGCGCGCTCCACAGGGTGGCCGCGGTCACCTGCGGCCTGGCCATCGGGAGGACGACGAGGAAGAGGCAGCGCAGATCGCCGCAGCCGTCCAGCCGCGCCGCCTCCCACACCTCCCGGGGGAGGGTGAGGAACGCCTGCCGCAGCAGGAAGACCGGGTACCCGGCGGCCAGGAACGGCAAGGTGATCCCGAGAAGGGAGTCGCGCAGCCCGAGGCCGGTGACGAGTTCGTAGTTCGGGATGACCAGGCTTTCACCGGGGATCGCCAGGGTGGCGACGATCACGGCGAACGCCACCGCGCGCCCCCTCCAGCGCGGGAACACCAGGGCGTACGCGGCCAGTGAGGACGTCAGCAGCTGGCCGCCCGTCTGCAGGGCGGTGACGAGCACGCTGACGACGTACTGCTGCCCGAAGGGCACATTGCGCAGCGCCTCACGGAAGTTGTCCAGGGTCAGCCGGGTGGGCAGCAGCGTTCCGTGCGCCACGTCCTGCGGCGGCAGCAACCCGGTCAGCAGCGTGACGTAGACCGGGAAGCCGATGACGACCGTAAGGGCGACGAGCCAGAACCAGCGCACCATGTCGCGTGCGCGCAGCGGGGGTCGCGACCTCCGCGGCCTTCGGGCCGCCGCGGTGGCCTCGGCGACCGTGGGGCGCGTGGGTGTCGTGGAGACGGTCATGAGGTGGTCACCCGGCGGTTGAGGACGAGGAACTGCACGGCGGTGACGAGCAGGACGAGCGCCAGCAGTACGACCGCGATGGCCGAGGCCCGGCCGTAGTCGGGCACCCCGCCGCCGAAGGCCCGCCGATACAACTCCACGACCAGGGTGGTCGTCGCGTCGGAGGGGCCGCCCCGGGTGAGCACCTGAACCTGCGTGAAGATCTGCAGTCCGCTGATCGTCTGGGTGACGGCGAGGAAGAACAGGCTGGGCGAGATCAACGGCACGATCACGCTGCGCACCAGCCGCACACCGCTCGCCCCGTCCAGCTCCGCGGCCTCCAGGACCTCCGAGGGCAGATTCCGGACAGCGGCCGTCAGAACGAGGACGGCGAACCCGAACTCGTACCAGGCGGTCGCCAGGGCCACGCACAGCATCGCCCACCCCGGGGACTGCAGCCACGGCGGACCCTCGTACCCCAGCTTTGCCAGGACGTGGTTGAGCGTGCCGACCGACGGGGCGAACAGCCCGGCGAAACAGGCCGAGGCCGAGGCGGCGGAGTAGGCGAAGGGAAGGGAGAAGACGAGCTGGAAGAGGCGGCGTCCGGCGATGCGGCGGCGCAGCGGCAGCACGGCCGCCAGCGCCCCCGCCGTGGCCATGGCCACGCTGGCGACCGTGAGGGTGAGCGTGGTGAGCAGCACGCGGCGGCTCGCCGGGTCGGTCAGCAGCTGGGTGTAGTTGTCGAACCCGACCGAGCGGGTCGGATTGCCGAGCAGGTCGGTCCCCCGGGTGCTCAGCCAAATGCCGCGCCCCAGGGGCCAGTAGAGGAAGACAGCGATCAACAGCAGGGTCGGCACGGTCAGCCAGGGGCCGAGCCGGGGGCGACGAGGGCTCGCGCGCTTCAGTGGTGGAACGTTCCCGCACATGGCTGAAAAGCTATGCGGCACCGACGTCCTGGGGGCGGCCGAAAGGTTACGGCCCGACGAACGTCCTCAGTGACGACACGTGGCCTCGGGCGCGGCCCTGCCGCCGGAGCGACGCCTCGGGGACGCAACGCCCCCGGCGCGGGGAGGTCGCGGGGGCGTCACGCGGCATCGAGGGTCACCGCCGCGCCCGGCTCCAGGCGCCAGCTGCGGACGTGGTCCCAGGTCATATGGAGCCACCACTGCGCATGCCAGTCCGGGCTCCGGAAGCGGAACAGCGAGACCGTGTCGGCCGTGAAGCTCCGCGGCGGCTCCCATCCCAGGCCCTCGACGAAATCGAGGATTTCCGGCCGGAGTTCGGGGCGCAGCAGCAGCTCATGGGAGGCGATCGACAGATGCGCGCGGAAGCGGCCGGGGTCCAGCGGGTTGGCGCGGTAGTGGTCCATCGGCCTGGCCACGGGCGCCACCGCCCGGCGCACCGTGTCGAGCAGGGCGGTGATCCCGGGGTTCGGGGAGCCATCGGGCAGGCCGTGCAGATTGAACCCGATGCCTCCTCCGCCCTTCTCGATGCCCACGTTGTACGCGGTGAAGGAGACGGTGCCCGCCAGCGCCGTACCGATCCGATCGGTCAGCTCGTCCTCCGGCGCGTCGGTGGGCATATTGCCCACCAGGGTGGCGTGGGGCGGGTAGGCCGCGCAGGAGACCAGCCCGTACTGCTGCCTGAGCAGCAGATGGAGATCGGTCAGCAGGGCGCAGGTGCCGGGGTCGGGGCGGAGGAAGACGCCGTAGCGGAAGGACGAGGCGGCCGAGGGCGCGGACATGGTTTCTCCGGTACGTCAGCGGCGCGGTTCCGGCGGGCGGGCCCCGGATTCAGCGCCGCGCGGGATGGGGCGGGGGTGGGGCGGTGGTGGTTCCGGCCACCAGCGCCCCGCGCAGGGGGATGTGGCGGGTGGGCATGGAGCGGTCCTCGCGCAGCTCCAGCAGCAGGTCGATGGCGCGTCGGCCGACCTCGTCCAACGGCTGGCGCAGCGTGGTCAGCCCGAGGAGCGGGGTGGTGAGCGGCCCGATGCCGTCGAAGCCGGTGACCGACATGTCGTCGGGCACCCGCACTCCGGCTCGACGGAGCCGTTCCAGGACGCTGACCATGGCGTCGTCCTGGGGGCACATGATCGCTGTGATCTCGCGGTCCGCGAGCAGTGCGGGCACCGCGTCGGCGGGGGCTTCCCGGCCGTCGGCCAGTTCGGTGACGACCGTGTCGACACCGCGTTCCCGCAGGCCGTTCACCATCGCGGCGGTACGGGCGTACTGCGTGAAGGACAGCGTCTCCGGCACCAGCAGCACGGCCACCCGGCGGTGCCCGAGGGACACCAGGTGGTCCACGAGCTGCTCCGCGCCGTCCTCCTCGTCGCAGTAGACGCTGTTGATCGCCGGATGCGGCTCCGGCCGCCCGGCGACGACCGTCGGCACCCGTTCGACGAAGGGGGCGATGTCCCGGGCCGGAAGCAGACCGCTGCACACCACCAGACCCTCGACCCTCAGGGAGAGGAGCGTCTGCAGGGCACGGCGCTCCTCGGCGAGGGCGAAGTCCCGTACGCCGGTGGCGGTGACGACCCTGTAGCCGCCTTCGATGGCGCGCCCCTGGAGGGCCGCGTGGAGTTGCCCGTAGAAGGGGCGGACGGCGTCGCGGACGAGCACCCCCAGGGTGTGCGTCCGCTGCGCGACCAGCCCCTGCGCCATGGCGTTCTTGACGTAGCCGAGCCGCTGGGCGGCGTCGAGGATGCGCGAGCGGGCCTCCTCGCTGATGCGTCCCTGTCCCAGCAGGGCCCGGGAGACCGCGGACTTCGACACCCCCGCTTCCCGCGCTATGTCGATGATCGTGGGCGCCCTATTGGCCTTTTCCTCCGTCACCGGCTACCAGTACCACAGCTCATGGAGCCGTCCGGGGTCGGCCCGTGGGGCAGCAGGCCTCGGTCGGCGAGGACGGCGCGGGCGGCCGTGGCCCCGGTCCACAGATGGGCGTCCCAGCCGTACTCCCTGGCCGCGTCGACGTTCTTACGGCGGTCATCGAAGAAGAGGACACGCTCCGGCGGTGTGCCGAGAAGCTCGGTCATCCGCTGGTAGACGGCGAGGTCGGGCTTGGCGAGGCCGTGGTCCGCCGAGAACATCAGCCGGTCGAAGTGCGCGGACCAGTCGCTGCGCTCGGCGGTCCGGGCCAGCGCATGGGGGGCGTTCGACAGCAGCGCGAGACGGGTGCCCTGCCGCTTCAGGTCCGCCACCAGGGCGTGGGAGGGCCCGTCGAGCCGTGTCCAGATCTCGACTTCGGCGCTCACGAGCGCGTCGACCGTGCCGGGGCGCAGCGGGGCGCCGAGCGCGCCGGCCACGGCCGACCAGTAGGCGGTGTCGGAGCTGCCGAGGTCGTAGGCGTCGCGATGCGCCCAGTACGCCTGGGCGAACGCCGCTTCCTCGACGCCGAGCAGCGCGGCCAGCCGCTCCTCCAGACCGGACAGACCGCGCGGCCGCGTCAGCACCTCGCCGAGGTCGAAGACCACGGTGGGAGGGGTGTCCATATCGGCTGCCGTCTCGGCTGTCACATCGGCTGTCACATCGGCTGCGCCATCCAGGCGGGAACGTTCCACCAGGGCAACGTAACCGGCGAGGCCCACGAGCGGGGCAACGGCGACGGGAAGGCAGGGTGAACAGCCCTCGTCGCCAGACGCACCGGACGCCCGTTCAGAACGTGAGCACGGCGCGCGCCACCCGGCCGTGGTGGGCGTCGTCGGCGGCCTTGGCGAAGTCCTCCAACGGGTAAGTCCTGCTCACGAGTTCGTCCAGCAGCAGCCGCCCCTGCCGGTAGAGGTCGGCGTACAGCGCGATGTCGGCCTGTGGCCGTGAGGAGCCGTAGCGGCAGCCCAGGATGGACTTGTCCAGATACATGGAGGAGACGCGGAAGGCCGCCTCGGCGTCGGCGGGCGGCACCCCGAGCAGCACCGCCTGGCCGTGCCGGTCGAGCAGATCGACGGCCTGGCGGATGAGCCGGGTGGAGCCGACGCATTCGAAGGCGTGGTCCGCGCCGGTCGGCAGGATCTCCCGTACGGCGTCGGCGGAGGGGACGAAGTGGGTCGCGCCGAACCGGCGGGCCATCGGCTCCTTGGCGGGGTTGGAGTCCACGGCGACGATGGGCGACGCCCCGGCGATCCGGGCCCCCTGCAGCACATTGAGACCGATGCCGCCGCTGCCGATGACGACGACCGACTCACCGCGGTCCACCTTGGCGCGGTTGAGCACGGCGCCGACGCCGGTGAGGACGGCACAGCCGATGAGGGCGGCGGGGACGAGCGGAATGTCCTCGGGGATCGGCACCACCTGGACGGCGGTGACGAGGGTGCGCTCGGCGAAGGCGGAGTTCGAGGCGAAGTTGTACAGCCGCTCGTCACCGCGGCGGAACGGCCGGGTCGGCCGGCCGATCGCCGCGCGGCACATGGTGGGGCGGCCCCGGGCGCAGTCGGCGCAGGTCCCGCAGTTGGCGAGGGTGGAGAGCGCCACATGATCACCGGGCGCGACATGGGTGACGCCCGGCCCGACCTGCTCGACCACGCCCGCGCCCTCGTGGCCGAGGACCACGGGGAGGGGGAAGGGGATGGTGCCGTCGACGACCGACAGATCGCTGTGGCACAGCCCGGCGGCGGCGATGCGCACCAGCACCTCGCCGGGGCCGGGGTCGCGCACCGCCAAGTCCCCGACCACGCGCGGCGCGGTGCCGTCGAAGATGACGCCCCTCATCCTCATCACCCTTCCGGTGCCTCAGGCGACCCAGACCAGCGACTGGAGTTCGCTGTACGCGTGCAGGCCGAACGAGCCGCCGTCGCGGCCGACTCCGCTTTCCTTGAAGCCGCCGAACGGTGTCTCGGGGTGGCGCTGGGCGGTGTTGATGCCGACGTTTCCGCTGCGCAGACGGGCGGCCAGGGCCCAGGCGCGGCCCGCGTCGGCGCTGAAGACGTAGTCGTAGAGGCCGTAGGGGGTGGCGTCGGCGATCCGCACCGCCTCGTCCTCGTCGTCGAAGGGCAGAGCCACGACGACCGGGCCGAACAGCTCCTCGCGCGCGACGGTCATCGCGGGGTCGGCGTCGGCGATGAGGGTGGGGGCCACGTAGAAGCCGGGCTTGAGCGCGGGGCGTTCGCCGCCCACGACGATCCGGGCGCCCTGCTCACGGGCGCCGGAGACATACGCCTCGACGCGATCGCGCTGCGCGGCGGAGATCAACGGACCGACGACCGTGGAGTTATCCACAGGGTCCCCGATCTTCAGTGACTCTGCGTAGTGTGTGAGTGCGGCGATGACCTTCTCGTACAGCGATCGATGGACGAGCACACGGGTCGGCGCCGTGCAGATCTGCCCGCTGTGAAAGGAGAAGGTCGAACCGACCGCCCCGACCGCCGACGCGATCACTCGCTCGTCGGCGTCCCCCAGGACGATGGCCGCGCCCTTGCCCCCGAGTTCCATCAGGGTGCGTTTCATCGACCGCCCCGCGGATTCGGCGATCTTCTTCCCCACGGCGGTGGATCCGGTGAAGCTGACCATGTCGACACCGGGGTGCGCGACCAGCGCCTCGCCGGCGGCCGCGCGCGAGCCGGTGACGACATTGAAGGCACCGTCCGGGAGCCCGGCCTCCTTCAGCAGGGGGCCGAGTTCGAGACAGCACAGCGGATCTTGCGGCGCGGGTTTGGCCACGACCGTATTGCCCATGGCCAGGGCCGGGGCCACCTTGCCCGCGAGATTCGTGAGAGGGAAGTTGTAGGAGGTGATGCAGCAGACGACACCCAGGGGACGGCGGACCGCTGCCGCCCCGATCAGCCCGCCGGGCGCCAGCGGGGTGGCGGCCACGGGCAGCGGGGCCAGCGGCACGGTGTCCGGTTCGAGGGCGCCGCGCGCATAGCGGCGGAAGCGGTCGATCGCCGGGGGCACCTGGAGGGACGAGGTGACGCGCAGCGTCGCCCCGGTCTCCGCCTGGACGAGGGGCACCAGGTCCGGGGCGTGCTCGGCGAGCAGATCGGCGGCCCGGTCGAGTACGGCGGCGCGCTCCTTCGGGGCGGTGCGCGACCAGCCGTCGTACGCGGCCCGGGCGGCCCGGACCGCGGCGTCCACATCGGCCGGGTCGGCCTCGGGGGCATGGCCGACGGTTTCCTCGGTGGCGGGGTTGATGACGGGGTAGTGCCCGTTCCCGGGAGCCCGCCACGAGCCGCCGATCCAGTGCGCGTAGGTCTTCGTCATCGGCGTGATTCCTTGGGGAGGTGAAGTACGCGCTCGGCGATGATGGTGCGCTGGATCTCGTCCGAGCCGCCGTAGATGGTGTCGGCGCGGGAGAAGAGGAAGAGACGCTGGAAGGCGTCGAGTTCGTACGGCCGGCCGGCGGTCCAGCGCGCCGGGCCGAGTGCGGCCGCGGCGCCTCTCACCTGCACGGCCAGCTCGCCGAGCCGCTGATGCCAGCCGCCCCACAGCAGCTTGGCGACGCTGGGCGCGCCGGGGTCCTGCGGGCCGGAGTACTGGGGGCCGGGGGCGGGTGAGCCCGGGTCGGGTGAGCCGGTGGCCCGGGGGTCCGCGTTCCTCGGAGGGAGGTCATGGGGGGCGGCCTTCCGCGGGGCGGGGTCCCGGGCCGGCCGGGCGGAGTTCGGGGCGGGGCTCTGTGCGCTGCCCAGGGTGCGCAGGGCGTTCCAGCGCATGGCCTTGAGCTCGGCCCACTGCCGTATCAGCCGGTCGCGCAGGACGGGCTCCTCCGCCGCGCCGGTCTCCAGCGCCAGCCGCACCACCCGGCTCAGCTCCTGGGCGAAGCCGATCTGCTGGACCAGGGTGGAGACCCCGCGCTCCACCGCCAGCAGGCTCATGGCCACGCGCCAGCCGTGGCCCGCGCCGCCGACGAGGTGTTCGGAGCGGGCCACGGCCCCGTCGAAGAACACCTCGTTGAACTCAGCGGTCCCGGTCAGCTGCCGGATCGGCCGCACCTCGATCCGTCCCGGCTGGTCCATGGGCACCAGCAGAAAGGAGAGTCCATGATGGCGCTGTGAGCCCTCCTCGGTGCGCGCCAGCACAAAGCACCAGTCGGCCTCATGGGCGAGGGAGGTCCAGATCTTCTGCCCGGTGATGCGATAGGTGCGCTCGCCCGGGTCGCGGACGGCGCGGGTCCGCAGCCCGGCGAGGTCCGAACCGGCGTCGGGTTCGCTGTAGCCCTGGCACCACACCTCCTCGCCTCGGGCGATGGGCGGCAGGAAGCGGGTGCGCTGGGCGGAGTCGCCATGGGCGAGCAGGGTGGGCCCGAGGAGGTTCTCGCCGATATGGCCCAGCCGGCCGGGCGCCCCGGCGCGGGCGTACTCCTCGGCCCAGACGACCTGTTGGGTCAGCGTCGCGGCGCGGTTGCCGTACGCCCCGTCCGTACGGTCCCAGCCCAGGCCGATCCAGCCCCCCGTGCCGAGTTCACGTTCCCAGGCGCGGCGGACCGCCATGTCGCCGTGCCCCTCACCGGGGTGGCCGCCGGTCTGCTGCTTGAGGGCGGCGAACGGGCCGGTGAAGTGCTCGGCCAGCCAGTCGCGCGCCTCGGCACGGAACCGCTCGTCCTCCGGCCCGAAAGCGAAGTCCACAGCCTCTCCCCTCGTCGGCCCTGGTGGGTGTTCCCGGCACGCCTCGCCCTTGCCGGGGTCAGGCGTTGGGGCGCCGGCCGTCGGCGGCGGCCTGGGCCATGGCCTCCAGCTGGGCCAGCATCGGCATGGGGTCGGTGCCGACCGTGCCCGGGAGGAAGTCGGCGATCTTCTCCGGGGTCCAGGCGCCCTCGGCGTATCCCGCGCGCAGTTCGCGGGGCTGGGCCCAGACCGCGATCTTGGGGCCCGCGATCGTATAGACCTGCCCGGTGATCCGCTCCGCGCGGGCGCGTTCGCTCAGCAGATAGACGACCAGGGCCGCCACGTCCTCCGGCTCGCCGATCTCCTTGAGCTCCATCGGCACGTTGGCGGACATCCGGGTGCGGGCGACCGGGGCGACACAGTTCGCCGTGACGCCGTACTTGTGCAGCCCCAGCGCTGCGCTGCGCACCAGGGAGATGATCCCGCCCTTGGCGGAGGCGTAGTTGGCCTGGGCGACGCTGCCCTGGTGGTTGCCGCTGGTGAAACCGATCAGGGTGCCGGAGCGCTGGCGGCGCATCACCGCCGACGCCGCCCGGAAGACCGTGAAGGTGCCCTTGAGATGGGTGGCGACGACCGGGTCCCACTCTTCCTCGGACATGTTGAAGAGCATCCGCTCGCGCAGGATCCCGGCGACGCAGACGACCCCGTCCAGCCGTCCGTACCGCTCCAGCGCGGTGTCCACGATCCGCTGGCCACCGGCCATGGTCGAGACGTCGTCGGCGACCGCGACCGCCTCGCCGCCCGCCGCCGCGATCTCCTTGACCACGGCCTCGGCGACCTCGCTGCTCGGTTCGCCGCCCTCGATCGAGACTCCGTAGTCGTTGACGACGACCTGTGCCCCCTCGGCCGCGCAGGCGAGGGCCACCGCACGTCCGATACCGCGTCCGGCCCCGGTGACGGCGACCACCTTGCCGTCCAAGAAGTTGCCCACGTCGCATCCCCTCCCGGAGTTTCTGACGGTCCGTTAGATTTTTGAGCAGACGCGGCCCGAGTACAAGCCCCCGCGCACAAACGTCGACCGGGAACACCGAAGGAGACGCCATGTCGCTGCCAGCCGAGTTCCACGAGATCGCCAAGCGGGTCAACAACTGGGGTCGCTGGGGGACGGCGGACGAGATCGGCACGCTCAACCTGATCACCGATGCCGTGGTCCGGGACGCCGCCGCGACGATACGGACCGGCCGTCGCATACCGCTCGCGGTACCGCTGCGGCAGGACGGCATCCAGACCGGAATGATCCCCGGGCGGGTCAACCCGCTGCATACGATGATCGCGGTCAACTTCGAGATGTTCGGCCCGGGCACGGTGGCGACCAGCGACGACGCCGTGACGATGGGGCTCCAGGCCGGTACCCACTGGGACGGGCTGACCCATGTCTCGCACTCCGGCAGGATCTACAACGGCCGCCCCGCCGACTCCATCACCACTCATGACCGCGCCGCCTTCAGCGGTATCGACAAGGCGGGGCCCCTCGTCTCGCGCGGGGTGCTCCTCGATGTGGCCCGGGCCCGGGGCACCGAGCGGCTGCCCGAGGGGCATGTGGTCACCCCCGAAGACCTCGACGCCGCCGAGGAGCTGGCCGGGACGAGGGTGCGCTCCGGCGATATCGCGCTCGTCCGCACCGGGCAGATCCAGCGCTATCTGGCGGGCGAGAAGGAGGCGTACGCCTTCCCCTCACCGGGGCTGTCCCTGCGCACGCCCGAGTGGTTCCACGCCCGGGATGTGGCGGCGGTCGCCAATGACACGCTGACCTTCGAGGCCTTCCCACCCGAGATCGAGGACCTCTGGATGCCGGTCCACGCCCTCGACCTGGTCGAGATGGGCATGCTCCAGGGCCAGAACTGGAATCTGGAGGAGCTCTCCGAGACCTGCGCCGAGGAGGGGCGCTACGCCTTTCTGCTGTCGGCCCCGCCGGAGCCGTTCGTCGGCGGCACGGGCGCGCCCGTGGCACCCGTCGCGATCCTCTGACGGCTTGACGCCGCCGAGGCCTTGACCTCTCCGATACCCATGGAAGGGACGGCGGGCCGCTCTCTTTCGGGTGGCGGTGCGCTCATGCGCGCCCCGAGCACGGCACCGCGCACCGCCACCCGGCTCCCGACGCTGAGCCCTGTTTCAGCAGCGGGGGCGCGACCCGCACTCGCCAAGGAACGTCCCCGTGAACACACGGTCCACAAAGACACCACAGCCCTCGGCGTCCCCTCGCGACGAATCGCTGATCCTAGAGTGATCAACCGAACACGTCACGTCAACACCTGGTCTGGACTTTGTCTGATTCGCCCTATGTGTGACGGCGCATGAGAGGCCGCTCGCTTCTTGGAGAGCTGCTCCTCGCCCTTCGCGCGGTCGATTTCACACCAGATCCGCTTCCCGGAGCCCTCCGGCTGCCAGCCCCAGCGGTCGGCGAGACCGTCGACCAGCTCCAGACCGCGCCCATGAGTGTCCTCCTCATCGGCGCAGCGCTGGCGCGGAGCACGGTCACTGGCGTCGGCGACCTCGACCCGGACCGTGCCCGCACCGGCATCCCGGCTCGTGAACGGCCCCGGCACCCCACCCCCGGCACCGCTCCCGCCGCTCACCCCCTGGGCGGGGAAGAGCATCCGCAGCACGGCCGGACAGCCGGTGTGCACCACGGCGTTGGTGACGAGTTCGGAAATGAGCAGAATCAACGTCTCAGCGACTGGCTCATCGGCTCCGATACCGGACCCGACAAGCCGCGAACGCGCCCACCGACGGGCACGACTCACCTCCGCCGGGTCGGGCCTGACCTCCATCTGCGCCTGAAGCACCTGCACCGCTCACACCATCCGAACCGGCAGACACATCGCCTTGTACCTCCAAGAGGTCACGGACCGTGACACTCCCCCAGCTACCGCTGGGAGGTACCCCCGTGCGCGACAGCATGGTTGACGTACAGTCACCCCAACAAGCGCTTCGGTCATATTCCAGCGCCAAGGAGTATGCGTGGGGCATACTGTGCGACACGCGTCCTGAGGACTCGAACATCGAGGTTGGGGCGTCGCGCACCCCGGGCGAGCGGGGCACGTCGTCATGCCCGGAATCGCCCCATGGGCAACGCCGGGCCTCTCGCACCCCATAAGCGCTCGCACCCCACGGAGAGTACCCGAGCCCGGGCCCGACTCCACCCTGTGACGAGTCACGCCTAGGAAACAACCTGGTATCAACGCTCGGTCACCTCGGAAGCCCTGGGGATCTTCCCAGAGAATGCGACATCCCAACAATTCAGGCGTATCCATCGAGCCCGGCTACAAACATGTTTCAACGGTCGACACGAGCCCGGCCGCCAGTTCCTCCTCCGCCGCCGCCACGGACTGCCACTGACCTGCCCGCACCCAGGCCCGCTTGAGATGGAGATGGACGTCCGCCTCCCAGGTGAAGCCCATCCCGCCGTGGACTTGCAGACAATCGCGGGCATTGTGGACGGCGGCCTCATCGGCGAGCAGTTTGGCGGCCGCGATGTCACCCGGGTCTTCTGTGACCGCCGCGGCATACACCACACTTCTGGCTGATTCGGCACGAACCAGCATCTGGGCGCACAGATGCTGTACGGCCTGGAAGGCGCCGATCGGTCGGCCGAACTGGGTGCGGTGCTTGGCATGGTCCACCGCGAGCTCGACCGTACGGGAGGCGCTGCCCAGCTGTTGGGCCGCGGTCAGCAGCGCCGCCTCGCGGCGCAGCCGGGCGGCGAGCCCCGAACGCCCCGGCCCCGCCTGGTCCGTCCGGTCGGGCTGGCCCGTCCGGTCGGGCTGGCCCGCCTGGTCAAGCCGGGTTCGGCTCGGGGTTGGCCGGTGCAGTGGGGTGGCCGGGTCGACGGAGCGCATCGGCTCCGCCGAACGCGCCGCCTGCTCCGCCGGAATCACCGCGACCGCCGTCGGCCCCAGCACCAGCACCGCCTCGGCGGACGCCAGATGCTCGACCGGCGCACCGCCCTCCTCCAGCGCCGTCACCACCGTCTCGCCCTGGGCCGCACCCGCCGCCAAAGACCCCGCAGGCCCCCTCCCGAACGACCCCGCCGCCCACAGCCCCGCCGCCAGCTCCGTCGCGACCAGCGGTCCCGGCAACAGCGCCCGGCCCGCCTCCTCGAAGGCCAGCACCGCCTCCGGCAGCCCCAGCCCCACCCCGCCCGCCGACTCCGGCACCCGCAGCGCGAAGAGGCCGGCCGCGCCCAGCTCCCGCCACAGCGCCCGGTCCAGCTCCCCGCCCCGCGCCGCCGCCCCGTCGCCCCCCTCCGCCGCCCCGTCGCCCCCCTCCGCCATCCCGTCGCCCCGCGCCGCGTCCCCGTCCACCACCGCCCGCAGCCGGGCCCGCGGAAAGCGCCGTTCCAGGAGTTCGCGCATGCCCGTCCGCAGCGCCCGCTGGTCGTCCGTGAGCTGGAAGTCCACGCCCCGCTCACCGTCCCTTCGGCAGGCCGAGGATCCGCTCGGCCACGATGTTCCGCTGGATCTGCGAGGTCCCCGCCGCGATGGTGTACGAGAGCGAGGAGAGCCGGTCGGCGACCCACTCCTGACCGGCGTCCAGCGCGTCCGGCCCCAGCACCTCGGCGGCCGCGTCGTACAGCTCCTGCCGCACCTGCGAGAAGCGCAGTTTGAAGACCGAGCCGCCAACGCCCGGCACCCCGCCGGTGCGCTGCGCCTCGCTCACGTTCCACTGGGTGAGCCGCCACAGCGCCGCGCACTCCGCCGCGAGCCGCCCCAACCGGCGCCGCAGCACCGCGTCGTCCCAGCGCCCGTTGGCCCGCGCCGTCCGGGCCAGCGCCTCCAGTACCCGCCTACAGGCGACCACCTCGCCCACGAAGGCCGTACCGCGCTCGAAGGAGAGGGTCACCATGGTCACCCGCCAGCCGTCGTTCTCCTCCCCGACCCGGTGGCTGACCGGCACCCGCACCTCGTCCAGGAACACCTCGGCGAACTCCGCCGTCCCGGCCAGGGTTCGCAGCGGCCGCACCGTCACCCCCGGCGCGTCCATCGGCATCGCGAGCCAGGTGATGCCCCGGTGCTTCGGCGTGTCGGCGTTTACCGGCGCGGTGCGCACCAATAGTTCGCACCAGTCGGCGATCTCGGCGTGCGAGGTCCAGATCTTGCTGCCGCTGATGACGTACGCATCGCCGTCCCGTACCGCCCGGGTGCGCAGCGACGCCAGGTCGGAGCCGGCGTCCGGTTCGGAGAACCCCTGGCACCAGACCTCGTCCCCGCGCAGGATCGGCGGCAGCCAGCGCGCCCGCTGCTCGGGGGTGCCCTCGGCGGCGATGGTGGGGCCCGCGTGCAGCAGTCCGACGAACCCCGCGCCCACATAGGGCGCACCGGCCCGCTCGGTCTCCTCCAGGAAGATCAGATGCTGGGTGGGCGTCGCGCCCCGGCCGCCCGCGTCCGTCGGCCAGTGCAGCCCGGCGTAGCCCGCGTCGTGGAGCATGCGCTGCCAGCCGCAGTCGTAGGCGCGGCGGCCGGGCCAGTCGGCCGGGTGCGGGCGGTCCGGCAGCTTGGGCAGGACGTCGGCGAGCCAGGCGCGCAACCGGTGCCGGAAGTCCTCCTCGTCCTCCGTGTAGGTGAGATCCATCAGCGGCCGACCTCCCTTTCTGATGGCCCGTCAGGCAAGGCGGGCTTCCGCAGGCTAGCCCGCGCCCCCTGGACCGACAAGGCGCGCGCCCTTACGCTTCCAGCACTATCTGATGGATCGTCAGCTACCGTCCCACGGGAGGCCGGGATGACCGACATCGCGCATGAGCTCGGCACATCGGCGACGCTGTGGGAACTGCTCGAGCGGCGCGCCGCGCTCACCCCCGACGCCCCCGCCCTGCTCCAGGCCACCGCCTCCGCCCGCCACGACCGGCGGCTGACCTTCGGCGCCCTGCGTACCCGCGCGGAGCGGACCGCCGCCGGGCTGTACCAGCTGGGGATACGCCCGGGCAGCCGGGTCGCCTGGCAGCTGCCCACCCGGATCGAGACGGTCGTGCTGACCATGGCGCTCGCCCGCCTCGGCGCCATGCAGACCCCGCTCATCCCCTACTACCGCGACCGCGAGGTGCGGTTCGCGCTCCGCGAGTCCGGGGCGCGGTTCTTCGCCGTGCCCGGCCGGTGGCGCGGCTTCGACCACACGGCGATGGCGCGCCGCCTGGCCGCCGAACTGCCGGAGCCGCCGATGGTCTTCGAGGCGTACGACACGCTGCCGGTGGCCGACCCCAAGGCGGTGCGGCTGCCGCCACCGCCCACCGACGGGCGGGCCGTCCGCTGGATCTACTGGACCTCGGGCACCACCTCCGACCCCAAGGGCGTGCTGCACACCGACCGCAGCCTCATCGCCGCCGGTGCCTGCCTCGCCCACGCGCTGCGGCTCGGCCCGGACGACGTCGGGTCCATGGCCTTCCCGTACGCCCATGTCGCGGGGCCCGACTACACCGTGATGCTGCTGCTCTACGGCTTCCCCGCCGTGCTGCTCGAGCACTTCTCGCTGCCGGAGTCGCTGCCCGCCTACCGGCGGCACGGAGTGACGGTCGCGGGCGGCAGCACGGCCTTCTACTCGATGTTCCTGGCCGAGCAGCGCAAGAATCCCTCGCGCCGGCTCATCCCCACCCTGCGGCTGCTCGCGGGCGGCGGCGCGCCCAAACCGCCCGAGCTCTACTACGAGGTCGTACGGGAGCTGGGCTGCACCCTCACCCACGGCTACGGGATGACAGAAGTCCCCATGATCACCATGGGATCGCCGGACGACACGGACGAGAACCTGGCCACCACCGAGGGCCGGCCGCCCCGGGAGATGGAGATCCGGGTGGTGGACGGTCAGGTGCGGCTGCGCGGCGAGGCGGTCTGCGCCGGATATCTGGACGAGGCCGAGACCCGTAAGGCGTTCGACGCGGACGGCTTCTTCCTTACCGGCGATCTCGGCCACCTTACGGAGAGCGGCCATCTGGTGCTGACCGGCCGCGTCAAGGACATCATCATCCGTAAGGGCGAGAACATCTCGGCCAAGGAGATCGAGCAGCTGCTGTACCAGCACCCGGACGTGGGCGATGTGGCGGTGATCGGCCTGCCCGACCCGGACCGGGGCGAGCTGGTCTGCGCCGTCGTGGAGCAGCCGGCCGGGACGGCGGCGCTGACGCTGGGCCAGGTCGTGTCGTATCTGCGGGAGGCCGGGCTGTCGGTGCACAAGCTGCCGGAGCGGCTCGAGGTGGTGGACGCCCTGCCCCGCAATGAGACGCTGCGGAAGGTGCTGAAGTACCGGCTGCGGGAGCGGTTCGCGGAGGGAACCCCTTAGCGGAGGGAACCCCTTAGCCGAGGGGCCCCCAGCGGAGGGAGCCCCAGCGGAGGGAGCCGCCTGGGGCCTAGCCGGTGGTGGTGCTGTACGTGGCCGTGGCCTGCTCGAAGTACTGGTTGACCGCCCGGCGCTCATCGGCCGGGCCGATGACCAGGACCACGTGGTAGCGGCCGTCGATCAGCATCGCGAGGTTGCGCGCGTACACATTGCGCCCGCTGCTGTCGCGCCAGGTGAACGCGCCCTCCGCCATAGCCGTACGGCCGACGTCGATCCGCCGCAGCCCGGAGGACGAGGCCCAGGAGGAGCCGCGGAAGGCGGACAGTTCGGCCTCGCGGTCCTGCTGGTACGCCATCGGGTCGCCGCCGAACTCGGACATCTTGTCCCGCCCGGCCACGACCACCAGCTCGAAGTCGCCGCCGAGGTAGCGGATCTGGCCGCGGCCGTTCTCGCCCCGGCGGGTCCAGCCCTCGTGAACGGCGACCTTGAAGCCCTTGGGGTCCTTACGGACCGCGAAGCCCTTCGCCAGCCCGGCCGGGTCGGTGGACTGCGGCTCCTGGTCGCCGGGGTCGGCGGGCTTTCCGGCCTCCCCCTCGTCGCCGTCGCCCTTGACGCCGTCGCCGCCCGCGGGGGCGCTCGGTGCCGCGCTCGGCGCACCGGCCGAGCCCGTACGCCCCTGGCCGCCGTCGTCCTTGGAGCGCGGCATGAACATCATCGCGTAGAGCACCGCGGCCGCCAGCCCCAGGAGGATCAGGAGCAGCAGCATCCGCCCCAGTCTGCGCGGCTTGCGCTCGGTGGGTGCCGGGGGAGCCTGCCGGGTCTCCCGGGGCTCTCTCCGCTCCCGCTTCTCGCGCTTGTCCCGCCGGTGCCGCGCGTGGCCCACCGGCGCGTCGGCCGCCGCGGCGGGGCGGCGACCCCGGCCCCTGCGCACCAGCCAGCCCCGCCTGCGGACGATCGGCAGCCGCCGGGGGTCGGAGGCGCCGCCCGAGCCGAGCGAGGGCACCGTGACCGTGCTGATGCCGACGTCCGGCTCGGGCGCCGACCGGATCAGGGACCGCAGCCAGCCGCGCAGCTCCTCGAAGTCCGGGCGCTCGGTGGGGTCCTGGCGCATCAGCGACTCGACGACGGGGCGCAGCGGACCGCACTCCTCCGCGTACGCGGGTGCCTCCGCGCAGACCATCTGCACCAGCTCGGCGGCGCTCTCCTCCGGGTACGGGGCATGGCCCTGCACCGCGCGGAACAGCAGCACGCCGAGCGCCCACAGATCGGCGGCGGGGCCGACCGGGGGCGCCAGCCGCCAGTTCTCATGGACCGGGCCCGCCTGCTCGGGCGCCCATCGCTCGGTGACGGCACCGACCACGACGATACGGGCCTGGCGGGCGCGTTCGGCGGCGAGCGCGGTGGCGGGGCCGCCGCCGGTGGCTCCGCCGGAGTCCCAGGAGCCGCCTCCGGGGGCGGACGGGCCTTGGGGGACGGACGGGCCTTCGGAGGCGGACGGGGCTTCCGAGGCGGTCGGCTGGGCGTTCTCCGCCCCCTCCGGCTGACCGGGCCAGCGAGCGCCGCCGGTCACCGGCTCCGGGGCGGGCTCGGGTGCGGGTGCGGGCTCGGGGGCGTGCGGGGAGTGGGGGGCCGCGTCGACGTTGGCCCGTGCGGCGGCCCGCGCGCCCGCCGCGTAGGCGGCGATGGCGCTGGCCCGTGCCGCCCGCGCGGCCGCGTTCGGCGCATCGGCGCCGACGCCGCCCCGTTCGCCCTCCCGGTCCCCCGGCTGTTCCGGCTGTCCCGGCCGGCCCACCCGCCGCGGCCCGGGCAGCCCACCGGCGGCCGCCTGGTCCCGGTATGGCGCCATGGGCCCACCGGCCCCCGGGCCGAACGTCACCTGATCCCGATACACCGGGCCGCCGGGCCGTGGCCTCGCCGGACCACCGGCGCCCGCACCCGCCGGACCACCCGCGCCCGGACCCGGACCCGGACCCGCGCCCGCCGCACCACCCGGGCCCGCCGGGCCACCTGCGCCGGGCCTCGCCGAACCGCCCGCGCCGGACCCCGCAGAGCCACCCGCGCCCGGCCCCGAACTCGCCTCCAGCGCCCCGTGGTCGCCATAAGGCGACCGTGGCTCGGGGAGACTCGGCGATGTGCCCTGGCCGCCGTGTTCCCGGCCGTCGGCCTCGGGCCAGACCGCGCCCGCCCGTTCGTCGGGCCAGGCCGCGCCCGCGGATTCGTCGGGTCGTGCCGCGCCCGCCGGTTCATGGCCACCGTAAGGGCGGCCCGGCGGCGGGAAGCCGCCCGCGGCGCCCTGGTCGTGGTAGCGCGGGCCGCCGTGCGGCCGTGCCTCGCCGCCCTCGGCCGTACGGGCTCCGGGGATGGCGGCGCGCTCCGCGTCCCCTCGCTCGGCCAGGTCCCCGGCGGCCGGGTCCCCGGCGGCCCGGTCCGGGTGGTCGCCGGAACCCGCCGGGCCCGGCGGCAGGGAGGCCGGGGCGTCAGCCGACGGTCCTTCCTCAGCAGCGGACACGGCGTCCGGCGACGGCGAGGACGCGGGCGCCGGAACGGGGTCGTAGCCGCACAGCGCCTCCTCCGCCGCGCCCGCCGCCAGCCCCGTGAGCATCGCGCGCCCGTCGTCGCACAACAGCACCGTACGGGCGGTGATGTTGCGGTGCACCCAGCCGTGGGCGTGCAGGGCTCGCAGCGCCGTAAGGATGTCGTTGGCGACCTCGGCGGCGCGGTGCGGGGAGAGCGTGCCCTCGGCGAGCAGCGCGGCCAGCGGGCGGCCGGAGACCAGTTCGCTGACGATCCACAGGCTTCCGGCCTCCGCGAAGACATGGAAGACCTGGCCGAGCCGGGGATGGTCGGGGATCTGCGCGGCGGATGTCGCCGCCGCGATGGCGCGCCGGACGGCCGGGTCACCGCCGCCCCGTGCCGTACGCCCGGCACCGGCGGACGTGCCGTTCCGCCCGGACGGCCCACCGCCGCCCCACCGCGCGTCGTCACCCACGACTTCCGCGTCGACGACCTCCGGCAGCGGTATCTGCCGCAGATGGACTTCCTGCCCGCTGTAGGTGTCGAAGGCGCGGGTCTCGATCAGTTCGTACTCGTCGGCGGGGGGCAGGGGCAGGCGATAGCGGTCGGCCAGCACCCGGCCCGCGTACTCCTCCACGACGCCTCCCCAAGCGCGCGACCAACGCCGCCCTCATCAGCGATCAGCGCAGCGCAAAACCCTTCAAATATGGTCGTTTTGGCGGGTTCCTGCGGCTGCGCACAGTCTAGGGCCTCTCACGATACGTGCCCGAACGACGCTTCGCCGACAGGAGTGTTCAGTCCGTAATCTTGAAGGTGTCGAAGGCGGTCTGGCGGAGGGTGGTGCACTCCTTGTCGTCCCACTTGCTCGCCTCGCAGGTGATCAGTATGGCGAAGCCATGGCTGCCGTCCGCCTTGAAGCCGCGGTTGATGACGTGGACCCGCTTGCCGTCCCGATCGAGTCGCTCGAACTCCCAGTCCGCGACGGTCGGATAGCCGCGCCAGTCGACCGACTTGATGCCGAGACCCTTGTAGCCGGACATGGTGCGCCGGGCGTTCTCCTCGCTCTTGCGCCAGTCCGCCTCCGCGTCGGACTTCGGCGCGTTGGTGAAGTCGATCTGAATACGCGGAATGCTGGAGCCGCCGTAGTACTTACGGCTTCCGGAATAGCTCCCGGGGTGGACCGACCAGCCCTCCGGCATGGCCATGCTGAACGGGAAGTCGGAGCTCTTGACGGTCTTGTAGCCGCCGGGCAGGCCGCCCTTACCGCCGCCGCCCTTGCCCTTACCGCTGTTGTCGTCGCTTCCGCCGCCGCCCTTGCCCGAGTTGTCGTCCGACTCCTTGGAGGACTCCGGCTGACCGCTCCGCTTGCCGCCGGACGTCTCCGTCTTCGGCGACTCGCCCGCCGACTGGCCGGTCTTGTCGGTGCCCTTGCCCTGGTCCTCCTTGGAGCCGCCCGAGGCCCCGGCGGAGGCGGACTTGTCGCCGCCGGAGGAGCCCTTGGCGTTGTCGCCGCCGTCCCCACCGTCGTTCAGGACGACGGCGAGCACGGTGGCCACGATGGCGAGCACCACGACCGCCGCGATGATGATCAGCGTGCGCTTGGGGACCACGTCGGTGATCGAGGCGCGCGGCGGCAGGGGAGGCCGCGGGCCGGGCGCGGCCTCGGGCGTCGCGGCGTCCGACGCGGAGCCCGCGGCCCCGGAGCCCGCCGCACCGGACTTCGCACCGGACTTCACGCCCGACGCCGACGCCGACACCGCCCCCGACGCCGCCCCGCTCTCGTCCCCTGCCTTCTTCGCGGCCGCGGCGGCGGCCGCGTTGCGCACCGACTTCAGCGCGCCGCGCCTGCGCTCCGCGACGGCCGTCTCCTTGGCCTCGGCGTCTGCCTCGTCCTCCTTCGACGGGGCGGGCGGCAGGCTCATCGTGCGGGTCGCGTCGGCGGGGGCCTTGGTCACCTCGGGCCCGTTCACCACATGCTCCAGCAGCGCCCGCGCCCCGGCGTCGTCGAGCCGCCGGTCCGGGTCCTTGGTGAGCAGGCCGTAGATGACCTCCTCCAGCGGGCCCGCGTTCTTCGGCGGCTCCACCGGCTCGGTCATCACGGCCGTCAGGGTCGCTATGGCCGTGCTCTTGTCGTACGGCGGCACGCCCTCCACCGCCGCGTACAGCAGCCCGCCCAGCGACCACAGGTCGGCCGGCGGGCCGGGCTTGTGGCCGCGGGCCCGCTCCGGGGAGATGTAGGAGGGCGCGCCGACGAGCATGCCGGTCGAGGTCACCGACGGGTCGCCCTCGACCTGGGCGATGCCGAAGTCGGTGAGGACGACCCGGCCGTCGTCCGAGATCAGCACGTTGGAGGGCTTCACATCGCGGTGCAGGATGCCCGCCTGGTGGGCGGCGCGCAGCACATCGAGGACGGCGAGCCCGACCTCGGCGGCGCGCTTGGGGGTCAGCGGGCCGTCGTCGCGGACGACGTCGGCGAGGGAGCGGCCCTCGATGAGCTCCATGACGATCCACGGGCGGTCGTCCTCGTCGACCACGTCGTAGACGGTGACGGCGCCGTTGCTGCGGATCCGGGCGATCGCCTTCGCCTCGCGCAGCGTACGGGTGATGAGCCGTCTCTTCTCGTCCTCCTCCACGCTGGACGGGAAGCGCAGCTCCTTGACCGCGACCGTACGGCCGAGGGTCTGGTCACTCGCACGCCAGACCGTGCCCATGCCGCCCTGACCGAGGATCTCCCCGAGCCGGTACCGCCCGGCGAGGAGGCGCCCAGTCGAACCCTGCGTCTTCTCAGCCTCCGACATGCGACCCCTCTGTAAATCTACCCACCCTGAACCCACCCTGGGAGAGCGTCCATTGTCTCTCATCCGCGGACCCGGAACCGCCTCGGGTCCGGGGCGCGGCGTGGCGGCCACCGCGGTACCTGCGACCATCTGGGAGTACGCAGGAAACGGAGGTCCGTGTCATGCCCATCTCCGCCATACGATGGCACAGGCGGAGCCGTATGCCGACCGCCGTGGCGCTCACCACCGCCCTCGCGCTCGTCCTGTCCGGCTGCGGCGCGGCGGCCACGCAACCGGGCCGGGACGCGGCGGCCACGCAACCGGGCCGGGACGCGGCCCCGCGGGCAGGCGCGAGCGCGAGCCCGGGCGCCGAGGGCGGCCGTGACGGCGTCCTGCGCGCCGCCGTACGGCGGTTGGCGGCCCAGGGCGACGCGCCGGGGGCCGCGGTGCTCATCCGCCGGGAGGGCGGCGGCACGCGGTACCTCGCCTCGGGGGTCGCGAACGTCAGCACCGGACGCCGGATCCACCGGAACGACCGCTTCCGGGCGGGCAGCCTGACCAAGACCGTCATCGCGGCGGTGACGCTGCGTCTTGCCGCCCAGGGGCGGCTCGGCCTCGGCGACACGGTGGAGGAACACCTCCCGGGGCTGGTGCGCGGCCACGGCAACGACGGCCGGGCCATCACGATCCGTCAGCTGCTGAACCAGACCAGCGGGCTGTTCGACTACACCGCCGACCCGGCGCTGGCGCGTCAGCTGTCCGCGGCGGCCGACCGCACCCGCACCCCCGCCTCCCTGGTGCGGACCGCCGTCGCGCACCGCCCGTACTCCGCACCCGGGGCCACCTGGCGCTACTCCAACACCAACTACGTGCTGCTGGGCATGGTCGTCCAGCGGGTCACCGGCCGCTCCTACGCGACCGAGGCCCGGCGCGACGTGCTCGCCCCCCTGCGTCTGCACGGCACCTCCTTCCCCGGCACCCGCACCACCCTCCCGGACCCGCACGGCCGCGCGTACACGCGGGACGGCGGGGCCGGGGACGGCGGCGCCCGGCGCGATGTCACCGACCTCAACCCCTCCTCGGCGGGGGCCGCGGGGGAGCTGATCTCCACGCTCGGCGATCTGACCCGCCTCCTCCCCGGGCTGCTGCGCGGCAAGGTCGTGCCCCGGGCCGAGCTGCGGCAGATGCGGAACACCTCCGCCTCCGACGGCCGGTACGGCATGGGGCTCTTCCCGGTGCCGCTGGCGTGCGGGGTGACGCTGTGGGGCCACAACGGCGAGATCAACGGCTCGTACGCGCTGGCCGTGACCACACCCGACGGCCGCCGCAGCCTCGCCTACCGGCTCAACAGCACCGCCGCCTCCGGTCTGACCGCCGAAACATCCCTGCTCGAGGCCGAGTTCTGTCCTCGCCGGTAAGACACGCGACCTCCTCCTACAGCGGGATGATGTCCGGCGCGCCCAGCCGGGCCGCGTCCGCCGTCAGGTCGTCCGGCTGACGCTGGGACTCGCGCTCCGCCTCCACCCGCTTCTCGTAGTGCTGGACCTCCCGGTCGAGCTGGTCCCCGGTCCAGCCCAGCACGGGCCCCATCAGCTCGGCCACCTCGCGGGCGCAGCGCGTACCGCGGTCGAAGGTCTCGATCGAGATGCGGGTGCGGCGGGTGAGGACGTCGTCCAGGTGGCGGGCCCCCTCGTGCGAGGCGGCGTAAGCGACCTCGGCGCGCAGATAGTCCTCCGCCCCGGCGAGCGGCTTCCCCAGGGACGCGTCGCCCGCGATCAGGTCCAGCACCTCCTGCGCCGCCGAGCCGTAGCGGTTGAGCAGATGCTCGATCCGCGCCGCGTGCAGCCCGTGCTGCCGGCCGATCCGCTCCCGGGCGTTCCACAGCGCCTTGTAGCCGACGGCCCCGACCAGCGGGATCTCCTCGGTGACGCAGGGCCCGACCCGGCGGTCGAGGCCGTGCACCGCCTCGTCCACGGCGTCCTTGGCCATCACCCGGTACGTGGTGTACTTGCCGCCCGCGACCACCACCAGGCCCGGCACCGGATGGGCGACCGTGTGCTCGCGGGAGAGCTTGCTGGTGGCGTCCGACTCCCCGGCCAGCAGCGGGCGCAGCCCGGCGTAGACGCCCTCCACGTCGTCGCGGGTCAGCGGCACCGCGAGAACTTCGTTGACGTGCTCCAGCAGATAGTCGATATCGGCGCTGGAGGCGGCCGGGTGGGCCTTGTCCAGGTC
The DNA here is from genome assembly GCF_014712245.1 of Streptomyces sp. 5-10. Classification (NCBI taxonomy): domain Bacteria; kingdom Bacillati; phylum Actinomycetota; class Actinomycetes; order Kitasatosporales; family Streptomycetaceae; genus Streptomyces; species Streptomyces sp. 5-10. The sequence continues at coordinate 4,687 of NZ_JACVYG010000072.1, read as the reverse complement.
CCAGTCGGTGTCCGTGGTGCCGATGATCCAGTGCCTGCCCCAGGGGATCACGAACAGCACGCTCTTCTCGGTGCGCAGGATCAGCCCGGTCGTGGAGTGGATGCGATCCTTGGGGACCACCAGGTGGATGCCCTTGGAGGCCCGGACGTGGAACTGGCCGCGCTCGCCGATCAGCGCCTGGGTCTCGTCGGTCCACACCCCGGTGGCGTTGACCACCTGCCGGGCGCGGACCTCGAACTCGCCGCCCTGCTCCAGGTCGTGCACCCGGGCGCCGACCACGCGCTCGCCCTCCCGCAGGAAGCCGACCACCCGCGCGCGGTTGGCCACATGGGCGCCGTACTCCGCCGCCGTGCGCACGAGCGTGGTGACGTAGCGGGCGTCGTCCATCTGGGCGTCGTAGTACTGCAACGCCCCGACCAGCGCGTCCTTCTTGAGGCAGGGGGCCACGCGCAGCGCGCGCCCGCGGCTCAGATGGCGGTGGGCGGGCAGTCCGCGGCCGTGCCCGGAGGAGATCGACATGGTGTCGTAGAGCGCGACGCCCGAGCCCGCGTAGAACCGCTCCCAGACCCGGTGTCGCAGCGGGTACAGGAACGGCACGGGCTTGACCAGGTGCGGTGCGATCCGCTCCAGCAGCAGCCCGCGCTCCTTCAGCGCCTCGCGCACCAGTGCGAAGTCCAGCATCTCCAGATAGCGCAGCCCGCCGTGGATCAGCTTGCTGGACCGGCTGGAGGTCCCGGAGGCCCAGTCCCGCGACTCGACCAGACCGGTCTCCAGGCCCCGCGTCGCGGCGTCCAGCGCGGTGCCCGCGCCGACCACCCCGCCGCCCACGACCAGCACATCGAGCTCACGGTCCGCCATCCGGGCCAGCGCCTCGCCGCGCTCGGCCGGTCCCAGTGCCGGTGTTTTCACCGCTGCCTCCCGTTGTGATCGACGTCACGCCGCCCTGCCGATTTTCCTGGCTTTCTCCCCTCCGTGCCATGCCACTGCTCCGGCCGTCGCCGCGACACCGTGTCAACACCCCTCACCAATACTGAATACGAGTCATATTTCCGCTTAGTCTGTCTTTGGGGGGTTTGCGCCATCCGACATCGTCCCGGGAAGGACGACACGACGTCATGCCCGCAGATCTCGCCGTCATCGGACTCGGTCATCTCGGAATTCCTCTCGCCCGGGCGGCCACCGCCGCCGGCGTCCGCACCGTCGGCTACGACCCCGATCCGCGCGCGGCCCACGACCTCCGGGCCGGACGGCTGCCCGCCGGCTCGGGCGAGGGCCTGCTCTCCGCCGCCGAGCTGCGCCGGATGGCCTCCCAGGGCTTCCGGATCACCGCCGACCCCGCCGAGCTCGGCCGCGTCCGCACCGCTGTGATCTGCGCCCCGACCCCGCGCGGGGACGACCGCAGACTGGATCTGTCGGCGGTCGGCGAGGCGGCCCGTACGCTCGCGGCGCGGCTGCGCCCGCACACCACCGTTCTGCTGGAATCGACCGTGTACCCCGGCACCACCGAGGAATTCCTCCGTCCGCTTCTCGAGGAGGGATCCGGGCTGCGGGCCGGGCGCGACTTCCACCTCGCCTACTCCCCCTGCCGCCACGACCCGGGCAACCGCGCCCACGGCCCCGCCAACACCCCCAAGGTCATCGGCGGCCTCACCCCCGCCTGCACCGAGGCGGCCGCCGCCTTCTACGGGCGCTTCACCGAGAAGGTCGTCCGGGCCCGCGGCACCCGCGAGGCCGAGACCGTCAAGGTCCTGGAGACCAATTACCGGCACGTCAACATCGCCCTGGTCAACGAGATGGCGGTGTACTGCCATGACCTCGGCGTCGATGTGTGGGACGTGGTCCGCTGCGCCGAGACCAAGCCGTTCGGCTTCCAGTCCTTCCGTCCCGGCCCCGGCGTCGGCGGCCACGGCGTACCTGTCGACCACGGCCACATGGCCGACCCGCAGCGCGGCCTCGGCATCCCGCTGCGCATGGTGGAGCTCGCGCAGCAGGTCAACGGGCGGATGCCGGGCTACGTCACCCGCCGCTGCACGGCCCTGCTCAACGAGTACGGGAAGTCGGCGCGCGGCGCGCACGTCCTGCTGCTGGGCGTCGGCTACAAGGCCGACGTCGCCGACGCGGAGGGCTCGCCCGCGCGGGAGATCGCCTCCCGGCTGATCGAGCTGGGCGCCCGGCTCAGCTACCACGATCCGTACGTCACGCGCTGGCGGGTGCTGGGGCGCGAGGTGGAGCGCGCCGACTCGGTGTACGAGGCGGTGGCCGACGCCGACCTGACCGTCCTGCTCCAGCCGCACCGCACCTATGACCTCCAGGGGCTCTCGGTGAAGGCCCAGCTGCTGCTGGACACCCGGGGGGCGGGACCGGCGGGGGCGGCGCACCGGCTGTGAGGCCCGCGGGGCGCCGCCTCAGGCCCTCTCGTCAACGCTTCGCGCCCCTCCTCATCGCTTTCGCGGCCCGCCGTCACCGGGTCCGCACCCCGCTGTCATCGCTTCGCGCCCCGCCGTCATCAGGTCCGCGCCCCGCCGTCACCGGGTCCGCGTGCGCCGCAGCCGGAACGCGACCGCCAGCACGATCAGCGCCGTCCCGCCCAGCACGAAGATCACCGCTCCCGACGGCACCGCCCGCACATCCGCCGTGAACGTCATCGGCGCGCCCCAGGGCCTGCCGTCGGCCGTGGTGTAGAGCTGGGCGGTCAGCCGCACCGGCCCGTTCGCGTACGCCTTCACCCGGATCCGCACCGTACGGCTCACCGCCCGCGCCGCCTGGACCGGCATCGCACGGTCCCGGGCGGTCAGCCGCTCGGGGCGGCTGGAGAGGACCCGGAGCTCCACCCCGGTGAGGTCCTGCTGGAGGCCGTTGTCGACGGTGACCGGGATGGTCGCCGACCCTCCGGTCACCACCACCGTGGACTTCGGCACCAGCCGCACCGACGCGATCGAGGCGGTCAGATAGCGGGACACCCCCCGCTGGTACGAGGCCGCGCCCGCCGGGTCGGCGCGCCAGGCGGTCGCCACGGAGCGGGCCAGCGCGGCCCGTACGGACGCGGCGGTGGCCCGCGCGTCCGACAGCACCTTGGCCAGGGCACGCATCCGCAGCCGGTCCCGGACCACCGCGGCGAGCCGGGAGGGCGGCAGCTCGGGGGCGTGCCGCGCCAGCGGATAGCCGTCGAAGCCCCGCAGCCGCCCGGCCGTGGGCCTGCGCAGCGCGGCCGCGAACCCGGCCGGTTCCAGCCAGCCCGCCTTACGGCCCTCGGCCACCACCGTGAGCAGCACCCGGCCGACCGCGAGCGGCATCCGGCGCGGCGGCACCATGACCAGGTCGCGGCGGGCGTACGGCAGCTCCCGCGCGGCCGTAAGGGTCTCGGCGAGCAGCCGCTGGCGCAGGCGCAGCCGGGCGGGCGCGCCGGAGGCGCCCGCGGCCGGGTGGCTCGCGAAGAGCTGGGACGCGATCGCCGCGTCGTAGCGCAGCGCGGTCGTGCTGCCCTCGAGCGAGACGGCGCCGTCGTCGGTGGCCCCTTCGGAGACCAGCTCACCGGCGGAGGCCACCCCGGCGCCTGAGGCGAGCACCGTGTCCAGGCCGAGCCCCTTGGCGTACCGGGCGATCCCGTCGTCCAGCTCGCCGCCCGCGGGCCAGCCCACACCGCCGCGCGCGTGGACGCCCAGCGCCCGGTCCACCACGCTCCGGCCGGTGCGCGAGGCCCGGCGCAGCAGCCCGGCGAGCGGGGCGCCGCCGCCGCGCGCGAGCGAGGTCAGGTCCGGGTCCGCGTACGGCAGCGCGATCACCTCGCGGCCCCGGACCGCCGCGCGGAGCGCGGCCAGCCAGCCCGCCGCCGCCTCGCCGCCCTGCCCCTCGGCGGCGTGCCGCGGATCGGTGTCGCCCGGCGTACGGGCCACCCGGTAGCCGGCGGCCATGGCCCGCGCCTGGACGATCAGATCCGGGTCGAGCACCCAGGTGACCGGCTGTCCCTTGCCCATCTCCACCAGCCGCCGCAGCCGCCCGCCCGGCCCGAAGGCGGCGGTCAGCTGGTCGTCGCGGAAGACCGGCAGCACGCTGTCCTGGGTGCGCAGGGTCAGCGCCTCCATCCGCGGGGTGTCCAGGACCGGCCACAGCACGGTGGTGCGCAGCGGCTCCAGCCGGGTGGCGTCGGGATACGCGGACACATGGGTGCGGGTCAGCCCGAGCACGGTCCCGGCGGCCGCGCCGTCCGCGCGGACGACGTGCACGGTGAGCGCGTACGCCCCGGCGCCGTCCAGCTCCAGGTCGGGGACGGGCACGGTGAGCCGGAAGCCGCGCTCGGCGCCGGTCGGCAGCGGGGCGAGTCGGGCCGTGCGGTCGGCCACCTCGGGGCCGTCGGCCCGGGTCAGGGGCGTGCGCCGGGCCACGGTGGCGAGCTCGCCCCGGGTGTCGATCGCCCCGGCGGCCCCGATCCGCACCCCGATCCGCGCGGTCCCGACCCGCCGCCCCGAGGTATTGGTGACCCGCCCACTGATCCGCAGCTCACCGCCCTGACGGATCACGGCCGGGGCGAGGGAGGCCAGCTCGACGGATACGGGGTACCGGCGCGAGGGGGCACGCGGCGCCCCGCGAGCCCCCCGGCCGTCCGCCGGAACGGCGCCGTAAGCCCCACGGGCGCGCGGCGCGGCCGCGCCACGAGCCCCCCGGCCGTCCGCCGAGGCGGCGCGGTGAG
>NZ_JACVYG010000071.1:0-47566 GCF_014712245.1 Streptomyces sp. 5-10 | reverse complement strand
GCCGCGGCGGAGGGGGCGGGCGCGGACCGCTGCGCCCCCGGCAGCGCCCTGCGCGGACGGCGCTTGGTGGAGGCGGGCGCCGCCCCGTAGCCGACCAGATTGGCCTGGCGGCCCTCCTTCTCCTCGGGCTCGGCCGCGGCGGCCGGCTTCCCGGCGGCGGGGGCCTCGGCGGCGGGAGCCTCGCCGGCGGGAGCGGCCTGGGGCGCCGCCTCCCCCGCCCCGGGGTTGGTGTCCACCGAGATGATCGGCGTGCCCACGTCCACGGTGGTGCCCTCGTCGAAGCGCAGCTCGTGGACCACGCCGTCGAAGGGGATGGGCAGCTCGACGGCGGCCTTGGCGGTCTCGACCTCGCACACCACCTGACCGTCGGTCACGGTGTCGCCCGGCGCCACGAACCACTTGAGGATCTCGGCCTCGGTCAGCCCCTCGCCCACGTCGGGCATCTTGAACTCACGGAAGCGCTGTTCGACTGCGGTCATCGTCACGATCTCCTCAAGCCCTTCAGTACGCCAACGCGCGGTCTACGGCGTCGAGCACCCGGTCCAGCCCCGGAAGGTACTCGTCCTCGAGCCGTGACGGCGGGTACGGCGAGTGGAAGCCGCCGACCCGCAGCACCGGGGCCTGGAGGTGATAGAAGCACCTCTCGGTGACGCGCGCGGCGATCTCCGACCCGGTGCCCAGGAATACCGGTGCCTCGTGGACGACGACCAGCCGACCCGTCCGCTCCACGGAACACTGGATGGTGTCGAAGTCGATCGGCGACATCGACCGCAGATCCATGACCTCGATCGACTTGCCCTCCTCGGCAGCGGCCGCGGCGGCGTCCAGGGCGACCTTCACCATCGGGCCGTAGGCCGCGAGCGTCAGGTCCGTCCCCGGCCGCACCACCCGGGCGGCGTGCAGCGGGCCGGGGATCGCGGCGGTGTCGACCTCGGACTTGTCGTGGTAGCGGCGCTTGGGCTCGAAGTAGATCACCGGGTCATCGCTGTCGATGGCCTGCTGGAGCATCCAGTAGGCGTCGGAGGCGTTGGCCGGCGAGACCACCTTCAGACCGGCCACATGCGCGAACAGCGCCTCCGGCGACTCGCTGTGGTGCTCCACCGCGCCGATGCCGCCGCCGTACGGAATGCGGACGACGACCGGCAGCTTGACCTTGCCGAGCGAGCGTGCGTGCATCTTGGCGAGCTGGGTGACGATCTGGTCGTAGGCGGGGAAGACGAAACCGTCGAACTGGATCTCCACCACCGGGCGGTAGCCGCGCAGCGCGAGCCCGATCGCGGTGCCCACGATGCCGGACTCGGCGAGCGGGGTGTCGATGACCCGGTCCTCGCCGAAGTCCTTCTGGAGCCCGTCGGTGACGCGGAAGACGCCACCGAGCTTGCCGACGTCCTCGCCCATGATCAGGACCTTGGGGTCGGTCTCGAGGGCCGTGCGCAGGGACGCGTTGATCGCCTTGGAGAGCGACATCTTCTCGGCGGCCATGTCAGATGCCTTCCTCAGCGGTGACGAACGAAGCCTGGTACTCGGCGAACTGCGCCCGCTCCTCGTCGACGAGCGCGTGCCCGTCGGCGTAGATGTGCTCGAACATCGCCATGTCCTCGGGGTCGGGCATGGCCCGTACGGCGTCCCGAACCCGCTTGGCCAGCGCGTCGCTCTCCCGCTCGAGCTCGGCGAAGTACGCGTCGTCGGCCAGGCCCTCGCGGGTCAGCAGGGTGCGCAGCCGCAGGATCGGGTCCTTGGTCTCCCACAGCTCCCGCTCCTCGGGGGAGCGGTAGCGGGTGGGGTCGTCGGAGGTGGTGTGGGCGCCCATGCGGTAGGTGAACGCCTCGATGAGCATCGGGCCCTGCCCGGTGCGCGCCCGCTCCAGCGCGGCCTTGGTGACGGCCAGACAGGCGAGCACGTCATTGCCGTCCACCCGCACCCCGGGGAAGCCGAAGCCCTGGGCGCGCTGGTAGAGCGGCACCCGGGTCTGCTTCTCGGTGGGCTCGGAGATGGCCCACTGGTTGTTCTGGCAGAAGAAGACGACCGGGGCGTTGTAGACCGCGGAGAAGGTGAACGATTCGGCGACATCGCCCTGGCTGGAGGCGCCGTCGCCGAAGTAGGCCAGGACCGCGGCGTCCGCGCCGTCCTTGGCCACGCCCATCGCGTAGCCGGTCGCGTGCAGCGTCTGCGAGCCGATCACGATGGTGTACAGGTGGAAGTTGTTGCTGTTCGGGTCCCAGCCGCCGTGGTTCACCCCACGGAACATCCCCAGCAGATTGGTCGGGTCGACGCCCCGGCACCAGGCCACACCGTGCTCGCGGTAGGTGGGGAAGACGTAGTCGGCGTCGTTCAGCGCCCGGCCGGAGCCGATCTGCGCCGCCTCCTGGCCGAGCAGCGAGGCCCACAGGCCCAGTTCTCCCTGGCGCTGCAGGGTGGTGGCCTCGGCGTCGAACCGCCGTGTCAGCACCATGTCCCGGTACAGACCGCGCAGCTCCTCCGGGGTGGGGTCGATGGCGTACTCGGGGTGCTCGACACGCTCGCCCTCGGGGGTCAGCAGCTGTACGAGTTCGGTCTGGCCCGCAGGCTGCTTCTTGGTGTCCCGCGTGGTGGTGCTGCGCTTGGCTCCGCTGCGGCGCGGCTTGCGCGCGGCAGTGCTCTCCACGGTCACGTGTGCTCCTCCGTCTGTCCGGCCCCCGGGATCCGCCGGCGGCCAGTTGCGGCTCGCCCGTTCCGCCATGGCGCACGGGGTGGGTGCGCCGGGGCATGACCGGGCGTGACAGGTTCCCGGCGGCTGGCCCTGCACAAGGCACGTTACCCAGTGCGTCGCATGTCTGCGAAACCCCACCTGACCTGCAATTTTGCTTGGATTTCCAAGTAAATCGCGCGGGTGGGGAAACATCCACTGGTCACAGCCCCGCAGGCCGCCGGACAAGCGCACGGTATCCCGCTGGACAACGACGCGGGAAGACTTCGTGTGTGAGACTGGATCCGTGCGCGAAGAAGGAAAAATAGGGATTTTCCTGGTCGACGACCATGAAGTCGTCCGACGTGGCGTACGCGACCTGCTCGCGGGCGAGCCGGACATGGAGGTGGTCGGCGAGGCGGGCACCGCGGCCGACGCGCTGGCGCGCATCCCGGCCGCCCGCCCGGACGTCGCCGTCCTCGACATCCGGCTGCCCGACCGCAGCGGGGTCGAGGTCTGCCGGGAGATCCGCGCCCGGGACGAGAGCGTCCGCTGCATGATGCTCACCTCCTTCGCCGACGACGAGGCGCTCTTCGACGCCATCATCGCGGGCGCCTCCGGCTATGTCCTGAAGGACATCCGCGGCGACGAACTGCTCTCCGCCGTCCGGGACGTGGCCGCGGGCCGGTCGCTGCTCGACCCGGTGGCCACCGCCCGGGTGCTGGAACGGCTGCGCGGCCAGACGGCCGCCAAACCCGACGACCAGCTCGCCGCCCTCACCGAGCAGGAGCGCCGGATCCTGCTGCTGATCGGGGAGGGGCTCACCAATCGGGCGATCGGCGAGCGGCTGCACCTCGCCGAGAAGACGATCAAGAACTATGTCTCCAGCCTGCTCTCCAAGCTGGGCATGGAGCGCCGCTCGCAGGCGGCGGCATACGTCGCCCGGATGCAGGCGACGCAGGCCCAGAAGCGCTAAGCGCTCCGCTGGACGTGCCGCGATGCGCCGTCGGCCGTCCGCGGCGCCGTCGTGGCTGATCGCGCCCGCGCGGCGGAGCCGCACCTCGACACAGCCCCGCGCCCCTTCGGGGCGCTGCCCGAACCGTAGCGGACTTCGCCCGACGCGCTTAGCGCGGGCGCGGGCGGCGCGGGCGCGGGTACCGCGGGCGCGGGCGGCGAGGGCGCGGGTAGCGCGGGCGCGGGCGGCGAGGGACCAGGCCACTGACCCCGGCAGGGTCGACGCGGGCCGAGACGCGCTGACCCCTCGGCCAGGGGCGGCGAGGCCCGGAAGCGCTGCCCCCGGGCAGAGGCGCGACGCAGGCCCGGAACCGCTACGGGGCGTCCAGCGGACCACACGGGGTCTCGCCCCTGGACCCCGGGATCTGGGGCGGAATCCCCGTTTCGGGGTCTGGGGCGGAACCCCGCCCGGGGCCTGAGGCAGAACCCCACCCGGGGTCTGGGGCGAAGCCCCGCCCGGGGTCTGGGGCGGAGCCCCAGTTTCGGGAAGGGGCGGGGAGGGGAAACAGCCCGCCGCAGGCGCCAAGACCCGTCGGACACCCCGGCCCCGGGGGGCGACGCGGGCCGCGACGCGTCGCGGCCGCCCCGGTCAACCGGCCGTACCCCGGTGTGCCGTGCGTCGTCGTCTTCGTGGGCCATTGCCGCGATGCCCGGTGATCTAACATCTGGCAGGTGCCGCGCTCACATGTACGCTCCGCCGAGGCCGCTCCCGACGGGGAAACCCTGAGCGCCCTGCTCCGCCGCTATGACACCGCCGGTGAGGCCGTCTCCTGCGAACCGCTCACCGAGGGGCTGCTCAACCGGGGCTACCGCCTCGCCACCACCCGCGGCCGGTTCTTCCTCAAACACCACCTCGACGGCGACCGCACCGCCATCGCCCGCCAGCACCGCGTCACCCAGCGGCTGGAGGCGCTCGGGGTGCCCGTCGCCCCGCCGGTCCCGGACGCCGACGGCCGTACGGTCGCCGTCATCGGCGGCCGTTGCTACGCGTTACACCCCTGGATCGACGGGCGGCACCGCGACGGCGGGGAGCTGACCGCCCCGCAGTGCTGGCGGCTGGGCGGGCTGCTCGGGCTCGTCCACACCTGTCTGGAGCGCGTCATGCGGGCCCGTACGGGCGACCGCAGGCCGCCCGTCGAGGCCGCCGCCGACCCCGAGGACACCTTCCCCGTCATCGACGAGCTGCTCACGCTGATCCGGGGGCGCCGCAACCGCGACACCTTCGACGAGCTCGCCGAGCACCGGCTGGTCGAGCGGCGGGCGCTGGTGGAGCGGCACGCCCACCGCCGCCCGGAGGCGGACGCCGTCCCGGTCGCCGGCTGGGTGCACGGCGACTTCCACCCACTGAACCTGCTCTACCGCGACACGGAACCGGCCGCCATCGTCGACTGGGACCGGCTCGGGGTGCAGCCGCGCGCCGAGGAGGCGGTCCGGGCCGCCGCGATCTTCTTCGTACGGCCCGACGGCACCCTGGAGCTCACCAAGGTGCGGTCCTACGCGCGGGCGTACCGCTGCGCCGCCGGGGCCGGGACCTCCGAGATGGCCGCGGCCGTCCACCGGGTGTGGTGGGAGCGGCTCAACGACTTCTGGATGCTGCGCTGGCGCTACCAGCGCGGGGACCGGCGCGCCGATCCGCAGTTCCCGGCGGCCGCCGCGCTGGTGGTGTGGTGGACCCGGGAGTACGACGCGGTCCGCGACGCCTTCTGCGGGTGACGCCTTCTGCGGATGACACCTTCTGCGGGTGACGGGGCCGGGGCGAAAGGCCGCCTTCCGCGGCCGAGGAGGGCGTTCCGCGGCAGGGGAGGGCCTTCCGCGGCCGGGGAGGGCGTTCCACGACTGAAGGGCCGCCTTCCGCGGGAATCCGCCGGAAAGGGGCCCTTCTTACGGCCGAGGGGGCGCCGCAGGGCGCCCCGGGCCGTCAGGGAGTGCCGCCGGCGCCGTCCGTGGCGCCCTCCGTACCCCCGGTGGGCTGCGTGGCGGGCGGACTCGGATCGTCGGTCGGCTGGGTGGTCGGCTCCTCGCCGCCGCCCGGGGTGGTCGGGTCGCCGGTCGGCTCGTTGGTGCCCGGGTCCGTCGGCTGGTCCGTCGGCTGGTCCGTCGGCTGGTTGTCCGAGTACGTCGGCGTCGGGTTCTCGGTCGGGGTGTAGTCGCTGCCCGTGTCCCCGGAGTTGTTCCCGTCGCCGCTCGGGGCCGTCTCGTCGCTCGAGCCCTCGCTCGGCTTGTCGCTCGGCTTGTCCGTCTTCTCCTGGCTGACCGACGTCTGGTGCTTCTTCGGCTGCTTGTCGCCGCCCTTGTCACCGAGCTGGAGGGCGAAGGCGACCCCCGTCGCCACCGCGATCACCGCGAGCACCGCGATCAGCCACAACTTGCCGCGGCCCTTACGGCGGCCGGAACCGCCGTGGTAGCCGCCGCCCCCGCCGCCGGGGCCGGTGACGATCGGCTGCTGGGAGGTCTCGCCGTGGCCCGGGTGCGGCAGCGCGGTGGTGGCCCCGACGCCCGGCATGCCCATCGCGGGGGTGGCGGCGCCCAGGTGCTGGGTGACCGGGCCGGTGTTCCACATGCCGGTGTGGCCGCCCGCCTCGTGGAGCATCTGCAGCGCGTACTGGACCAGCCCGCGCATCTCCTCGGCGCTCTGGAACCGGTCGTCCGGGTCCTTGGCGAGGGAGCGCATGACCAGGCCGTCCAGCTCCGGCGGCACGGTGCCGGAGATCTCCGACGGGGGCACCGGGGTGTCCTGGACGTGCTGGTACACCACCGACAGCGGGGTCTCCCCGGTGAACGGCGGGCGCAGCGCCAGCAGCTCGTAGAGCAGACAGCCGGTGGCGTAGAGGTCGGAGCGGTGGTCCACGGCCTTGCCGAGGGCCTGCTCCGGCGAGAGGTACTGCGGTGTGCCCATGACCATGCCGGTCTGGGTCATGGTGGACTGCGCGCCGTGCAGGGCGCGGGCGATGCCGAAGTCCATGACCTTGACCGCGCCGCTGTGGGTGATGATCACGTTGGCGGGCTTGATGTCACGGTGCACGATGCCGTGCTGATGGCTGTAGGCGAGCGCCTCCAGCACCCCGGAGACGATGATCAGCGCCTGGTCCGGCGGCGGGGCCTCGGCGTTGAGCAGCAGATCGCGGATGGTCCGGCCCTCGACCAGCTCCATGACGATGTACGGCACGGTGTTCTGGCCGACCGTGTCCTCGCCGGAGTCGTAGACCGCCACCACGGCGTGGTGGTTCAGCCCGGCCACGGACTGTGCCTCGCGGGTGAAGCGGGCCTTGGACACCGGGTCCTCGGCCAGGTCGGCGCGGAGCAGCTTCACCGCGACCGTACGGCCGAGCCGGAGGTCCTCGGCGGCGAACACCTCCGCCATACCGCCGCGGCCGAGTCGACTGGTAAGCCGATATCGACCATCGCCGACAAGTCCTCCGTTGCCCCACGCCTCGGGCGTATCCGACATTCCGGACCCGCTGGCGTCAGGTTCGGAGGGCCCCTGGGCGCTCTGGGTCTGTGCCATCGGTCCTCGCCGTCTCGTTCTCGGTGGGGGTCGGGTCGAGATCGCCCCGCCCACGGGCGGTACGGTTCCCGCTAGGCACGCTACAGCCTTCGCGCCGTGTATCGGTTGGTGATGGACCGGCCATCAAACCTGTTGACGGTGAAGCGATGCAAATCGCGTGACGGGTTCTTGCGCATCCGGTCACGGAACGGGCAACGCGGCTTGACGTGTCCGTGGCCTGGGGCAGACTTGGCCACGATATCCAGAACATCAAGATCAATGCGTCGAAACGTGCGCGTCAGAGTAGTGAGTGCGCCGAGGGGGAAGTACGAAATGAGCCAGTACGGCGCATCGGGCAGGTATCAAGGCCACTCTCTGGCGAACGGCCGGTATCAGCTGCGTGACCTGCTGGGCGAGGGCGGCATGGCCTCCGTTCACCTGGCTTACGACACCGTGCTGGACCGCCAGGTCGCGATCAAGACCCTCCACACCGAGCTGGGACGCGAGCAGTCCTTCCGCGAGCGGTTCCGCCGCGAGGCCCAGGCGGTGGCGAAACTCACGCACACCAATATCGTCTCGGTCTTCGACACCGGCGAGGACTCCATCGACGGCTCCCTGATGCCGTACATCGTCATGGAGTACGTCGAGGGGCAGCCGCTGCGCTCGGTTCTGGACGGCGATGTCCGGCAATACGGCGCGATGCCGACCGAAAAGGCACTGAAGATCACCAGTGATGTGCTGGCGGCGCTGGAAATCAGCCATGAGATGGGGCTGGTCCACCGCGACATCAAGCCGGGTAACGTGATGATGACCAAGCGTAATGTGGTCAAAGTCATGGACTTCGGCATCGCCCGCGCCATGCAGTCCGGGGTCACCTCCATGACCCAGACCGGCATGGTCGTCGGCACTCCGCAGTACCTCTCCCCCGAGCAGGCGCTGGGCCGCGGCGTCGACGCCCGCAGCGACCTGTACTCGGTCGGCATCATGCTCTTCGAGCTGCTGACCGGCCGGCTGCCCTTCGACGCGGACTCGCCGCTGGCCATCGCGTACGCGCACGTCCAGGAGGAGCCGGTCGCCCCCTCCTCGATCAACCAGTCCATTCCCCCGGCGGTGGACGCGCTGGTCGCCCGCGCCCTGAAGAAGAACCCGAACGAGCGCTTCCCGACCGCCGAGGCCATGCGCGACGAATGCGCACGAGTCGCCCGCACCGGGCAGACCGGCGCCTCCCCGATCATCATCAGCGGCGGCCCCCCGGCCCGCAGCGGCGCCGGTGTCGGCTCGGCGGTCTTCCCGCCGATCGACCAGCAGACGCCCGCGCCCGGCCCCGGCAGCGTCCAGACGCCGTACCAGCCGCAGCACTCCCCCGGGCAGTTCGGCGCCTTCGGCCCGTCCACCCCGTCCACCCCGCCGCCCCCGGCCGGCCAGGCGCCGTCCACGACACCGCTGGGGCAGGCGGGCTATCAGGCCCCGACGCCGTCGTACCAGGGTCCCAGCACCCCGCCGCCGTACAACATCTCGCCCTCGACGCCGTCGGGGAGTGGGGGCGGCAGGGGCAACAAGGGCGTGATCATAGGCTCGGCCGTCGTCGCGGCGATCGCGGTCATCGCCGTGATCCTGGTCGTCGCGCTCAGCGGCGACGGCGAGGGCTCCAAGGACGAGAGCAAGGGGGGCGGTGGCGGCAAGTCGGCGTCGCCGTCGGCCTCCGACACCGCCTCGGGCTTCCGCATGGGCGACAAGACCAAGACGATCGAGACGTCGAAGTGCACCGACGCGTACGAGAACACCGACGAGAAGGGCACGTACACGGTGCCCGACTTCCAGAACCTCTACATCGACTCGGTGAAGAAGTGCATCCGCGCGGCGGGCTGGAAGTACCGCGTGGTGCCCCAGGACGAGAATCTGTGGGGCAAGGGCACCGTCCTCAATTACACGTACCGGAACTACGAGCCGTACAACCCCAAGACGGACACCATCGAGCTGACCGTCTCCACCGGCAACCCGGANCGTACAACCCCAAGACGGACACCATCGAGCTGACCGTCTCCACCGGCAACCCGGAGTAGGGGCGGCTCTCACCCCGCTTCCGGCGTGACGACGCCGCGGGCCTCATCGGAAGGTGAGGCCCGCGGCGTCGTTTCGTTGTGTCCGGTGCGCGTCCGTCGCGCGGTTCAGAGGCTCAGAGGCTCAGAGGTACGGCCCCGAGCGGGCGCCGCCCGGCTTGGGCACGGCCTCGTCCTCCTCGCCCCCGCCGATCCCCGGCGGCAGCGCCCGGCGCATCTGCTCCAGCTGGGCGCGCGCCGCCATCTGCTGGGCGAACAGGGTGGTCTGGATGCCGTGGAACAGCCCCTCCAGCCAGCCGACCAACTGAGCCTGGGCAATGCGCAGTTCCGCCTCGGTGGGCACCGCCTCGTCCGTGAAGGGCAGCGACAGCCGCTCCAGCTCCCCGATCAGCTCGGGGGCCAGCCCGTCCTCCAGCTCCTTCACCGAGCTGGAGTGGATCTCCTTGAGCCGGACCCTGCTGGCCTCGTCGAGAGGCGCGGCGCGGACCTCCTCCAGAAGCTGCTTGATCATGCTGCCGATGCGCATGACCTTCGCCGGCTGTTCGACCATGTCCGTCACGGGAACCTCGCGCGACTCGTCGTCACCACTGCCCTCGCCAGAAGCAGGAGTGACGCCGCCGAGTGCCATGCCGTCCGGACCGACGACCAGGACGTGCGGGCTCTCCTGCGCTCGTTCGTTCATCGGCTGGTTCATACCCCTATTGTTCCGCACCGGCACCCGGTACGGCGGGCGAGGGTCGAGGATTCGGCGGCGATCACCCGCGACGGCTGTCAGCGGCGGCGCTCAGATCGGTGGCGTCGCTCAGCGACGGCGCAGCCGCAGACCGAAGAACGCCAGGCCGAGGCCGAGCCCGGTGAGCGCGAGACCGGTGCCCAGCGGCAGCACCCGCATCGCCCGCCCGCTGGGCTCGGCGGCGGTCCGCTGAGCACCGTAAGGCCGACCGGACGGGAGCGATTCGCGCGCCTGGTGCCGGTCCGGCCGCTGCGGGACGGGGAGGGAGGACGGCGTCCACTCGGGCACCACCGAGAACCGCCCGGTGCTCTCGTCGTCCCCCGTGTCGGCCGAGGGCTCCCCCTCCGGCTCCTCCGGCGACGAGGGGGTCGGCGTTCCGGCGCGGCCGGGGTGCGGACGGCCCTCACCCGCGCGGGTGCCCGCCAGCCCGCCGCCGTCGTCGGCGGGGGTGGCGGGGGCGGCGGGGGTGGCGGACGCGGGGGCCGCGGCCAGGGCGGTGCCCGCCAGCAGGGCCGCCGCGGGGAGCGTGCGAAGCGTCGCAGGGTTCACGGTGGTCACCCTCCCGTGCCGAACCGTTGCGTAACGGGATCAGCGTCACATGAGGGGAGGAACCGGGCATCCTGAACGCAGCCGTAAGGACCGCGGTACGACCGTAAGGGACGCGGTACTGACCGTAAGGGACGCGGCGACCGCCATAAGGACTGCGGCGGCGGTGCCGTTAGGGCCGCGGCGCCTGCCGTAAGGAGCGCGGCGGCGCCGTAAGGAGCGCGGCGGCGCCGTAAGGAGCGCGGCGGCGCCGTAAGGAGCGCGGCGGCGCCGCCGTACGGAACCGCGGTCCTCAGGTCGTCAGCAGGATCTTGCCCACATGCGTGCTGGACTCCAGCACCCGGTGGGCCTCCGGGGCCTCCCGCATCGGGACGGTGCTGTGGACGATCGGGCGGACCCGGCCGCCCCCGATCAGCGGCCAGACATGCTCCCGTACCGCCGCGATGATCGCCGACTTCTGCGCCAGCGAGCGGCCCCGCAGCCCGGTGGCCGTCACGGCGGCGCTCTTGGACAGCAGGGTGGCCAGGTTCAGCTCGGCCTTCACACCGCCCTGGAGCCCGATGATCGCCAGCCGTCCGTTGACGGCGAGCGTCTCCAGGTTCCGGGCGAGGTACTTCGCGCCGAGGATGTCCAGGATGACGTCCGCGCCCGCGCCGTCGGTGGCCCGGCGGACCTCCTCCACGAAGTCCTGCTCGCGGTAGTCGATCAGGACGTCGGCGCCCAGCTCCCGGCAGGCGGCCAGCTTCTCCGGGCCGCCCGCGGTCACCGCGACCCGCGCCCCGACCGCCTTCGCGAGCTGGATCGCCATGGTGCCGATGCCACTCGATCCGCCGTGCGCCAACAGCGTCTCGCCCGGCCGGAGATGGGAGATCATGAAGACGTTGGACCAGACGGTGGCGGTCACTTCGGGCAGCGCGGCGGCCGTGACCAGGTCCACGCCCTCGGGGAGGGGCAGCAGCTGGCCCGAGGGAACCGCCACCTTCTCGGCGTATCCACCGCCCGCGAGCAGGGCACACACCTCGTCGCCCACCGCCCAGCCGGTGACGCCGGGGCCGAGCGCCGAGATCCGGCCCGAGCACTCCAGACCGGCGTAGGGCGAGGCTCCGGGCGGCGGCGGATAGTGGCCCTGGCGCTGGAGCACATCCGCGCGGTTGACGCCGGCGGCCGCCACGTCGACCAGGACCTCGCCCTCACCGGGCACGGGATCGGGGACCTCCGCCCATACCAGGGCTTCGGGGCCACCGGGTTCGGGAATCGTGATCGCATGCATGGCCGCGAGGCTACTCCTGGACCATCGGCGCGCGAACGATCGTGATCAAGCGGTCGGCCGCCTGCAGCGGGCTGGCGTCGGGGTCGTCGTACGCGAGGAGGCGATGGCCGCGCAGCACGGACACCACGAGGTCCTCCGTGTCCCGCACCGACTTGCCCACCTCGGCCTTCACCACCGTGCGCTCCACCAGGTCCAGGCCCGTGCCCTGCTGGATCAGATCCTCGATCACCGCACCGGCCGTCGGGCTCTGCACGCTCATGCCCAGCAGGCGGCCCGCCGCGCTGGCGCTGGTGATCACTGCGTCGGCCCCGGACTGGCGCAGCAGCGGCGCGTTCTCCTCCTCGCGCACCGCCGCCACGATGTTGGCGCCCCGGTTGAGCTGCCGGGCCGTCAGCGTGACCAGGACGGCGGTGTCATCGCGCTGGGTGGCGATCACGAACTGGCGGGCGCGCTGCGCCTCCGCCCGCAACAGCACATCGCTGCGGGTCGCGTCGCCCACCACCCCCGCGAACCCCTCGGCGTTCGCCGCCTCGATCACCTTGTGGTTGGGGTCCACCACGACCACCCGGTTCTTGGGCAGCCCCGTCGCGCAAAGAGTCTCCACCGCGGACCGCCCCTTCGTACCGAAGCCCACGACGACGGTGTGATCACGCAACGCTGACCTCCAGCGGTTCAGGCGGTACTGCTCGCGGGTGCGTTCGGCCAGGACTTCCAGGGTGGTGCCGACCAGGATGATCAGAAAGACCACGCGCAGCGGCGTGACCAGCAGAATGTTACTGAGCCGCGCGCTGTCGCTGTACGGCACGATGTCGCCGTATCCGGTCGTGGACAGCGTGACGGTCGAGTAGTAGACGGAGTCGAGGAAGTCGACCCGCTCGTCGGAGTTGTCGTGGTAGCCGGCGCGGTCGACGTACACGATGACCACCGTCAGCACCAGCACCAGCAGCGCCAGCAGCAGCCGCCGGGCGACCTGGCGCAGCGGGCCCGCGGGGAAGTGGGGCAGATGGACGCGGTGACCGCCGTCCCCCGGGGTGCGGGCGGCCGCGTCTTGGCTGGGCAGCTTCACGCCGGGCCCTCCTGGGGGGATATGTCCTCGCCGTCGGTCGCCTGGGCCATGCGTTGGCGCGCTTGGTCCGTATGGCTCGGTTGCTCTGTCGCGCTCGCCGACCACGGGAGATCCAGTACGTCGACCTCCGTGCCGCGCTTCGCCCCGCCGGGCGGGATCACGGCGAGGCCGTCGGCCACCGCGATGCCGCGCAGCATCGCCGGGCCGTTGAAGCGCAGCGGCACGGCTGTGTCCCGCCGGAAGGTCACGGGGACCAGCCGGGTGTCCCGCGGATGCCCCTGCACGGCCTCGGCCAGCGGGGCCGGGCCGGGGTCGGGGGCAGGGCGGCCCGTCAGCGTCCGCAGCAGCGGCTCGGCGAGGGTCAGCAGACCGGAGACCGCCGCGAGCGGATTGCCGGGGAGCCCGACCAGATGCCGGGCGGGGCGGGACGGGCGCTCGGGGCTTTCGGCGGCTTTGGGGGGTTCGGCGCTTTCGGAGTTTCCGTGGCTTCTGGGGTTCCCAGGGCTTCTGGGGTTTCCAGGGCTTCTGGGGTTTCCGAGGCTTTCAGGGTCTCCGGGGCTTCCGGAGTTTCCAGCGCTTCCAGCGCTTCCAGCGCTTTCGCGGGCGAGGCGGGCCAGCAGCATCGGGTGGCCGGGGCGCACCGCCACCCCGTCCACCAGCAGCTCGGCGCCCAGGCGGCGCAGGGTGGGGTGGACATGGTCCACGGGGCCCGCGGCCGTGCCCCCGGTCGTCACGACGACGTCGGCGGACGACTCGGCCACCGCCGCGTACACCGCGTCCGCCTCGTCGGCCAGCCGCCGGGTGCCCACGACCTCGGCGCCGAGCGCCCGCAGCCATGGCCCGACCATCGGCCCCAGCGCGTCCCGGATGCGGCCGTCGTGCGGCAGCCCCTCGGTGAGCAGTTCATCGCCCAGAACCAGCACCTCGACGCGCGGCCTGCGCACCGTCGGCAGCTCGTCGTACCCGGCCGCGGCGGCCAGGCCCAGAACGGCGGGGGTGACCAGGGTCCCGGCGGGCAGCAGCTGATCGCCGCTGCGGCACTCCTGGCCCCGGGTGCGGATGTCCTGGCCGAGGACGACGGGGTGGGCGGCCGACGCGTGCAGCCAGCCGTCGCCCGCGTCGGTGCCGTACTCGCTGCGCAGTACGGCGGTGGCGCCGGGCGGGACGCGGGCGCCGGTGGCGATGCGGACGGCGTGGCCGTCGGGGAGGGGGGCCGTCTCGCCGTGTCCGGCGAGGATGCCGGGGTGGTCCTGGCCCTTCGTGCCGGTCGGCAGCCGCCAGGGACCGGGGCCCGAGAGCGCCCAGCCGTCCATGGCGGAGGTGTCGAAGGGCGGCAGATCGGTGAGCGCCGCGAGCGGGGCGGCCAGGACCTGGCCGAGCGCCTCGGACAGCGGCCGCATCACCGGGGCGGCGTGGGCGGCCTCCTTGACGGCGGCGCGGGCGGCGATGGCGCGGGCGTCGGGCCAGGAGGTGGGGGCGCGGTGCGGTGGGTTCATGGAGGGATGCGGGTGGGGCGTGGAGGCGCCGGGGGCGCGTTTCGGGTGCGGGGCCGGGTGCGGGGTCTGGGCCTGCTGGGTGGGGGTCCTGGACCGTGTGCTTTTGGTGCCAGTGCCCTCCGACGTCGGACTACCCGAAGATCGGCTCCTCGAATACACCTCGGGCCTTCGGCGTACGCGGCCCTGGGCATCCAGGGCCGCCGCGGGCTCTTCCGCCGTTTCCCGTGCCAGGTCGAGCGCGGTCTCGACCCAGTCCGTCCGGGTCGGGTCGCCGGTGTCGCTGATGTCGCCCGTGTTGCTCGTGTTGCCGACGTTGCCCACGTTGCCCACGTTGCTCGTGTTGCCGATGCCGTCGGGGTCGCCGGTGTCATCGATGTCGTCGGGGCTTCGCCCCCGGGTGGGTTGGGCCGGGCGGCCATTGGCCAGGCTGAGGGCGGCGTCGGCCCAGTCCTCTTCCGCTTCCGTTCCGGGCGGCTCCGGGCTCTGCGGCGGCGACTCATTGGCCAGCGCCAGCGCCTCGTCGACCTCGCGGTCGAGCGGGTCCCCGTCCCGGGGGCGGCGAGGTGTCACTGCTCCTCGGCCCAACGCGCCGCCAGCGCCGCGGCCTTCTCGGTGGCGGCGGCCAGCGCCTCGGGGCCGCCGCCCTTCTGGGCCGCGGCGTAGCCGACGAGAAAGGTGGTCAGGGGGGCGGCAGGCCGGGCGACGCCATGTGCGGCGTCACGGGCCAGATCGAGTAGGGCCGCGGTGTCGACATCCAGGTCGATCCCGAGCTCTGCCTTGGCTGCGGCAATCCATTCGTCCAACACGTTTCCATGCTCCCTGATGCGCGCTCGAGCCGTGGTGATGTCTTCCCAGGTGTCGCAGTCGAACGACGCGGTGGGGTGCCGGAGGCGGGCCAGGGCCAGCTCGGAGACGAGGAGGCGGAGGGGCAGCCCGCCGAGGCCGCCGTGTTCGGTGGCGAGGAGGGCGATCTCGCGGCGCAGCGGCTCGGCGCGGTAGGCGGCGACAAGGGGCTGCTCACGGCCGTCGGGGTCGACGAGCACGGCCCCTTCGGCGCCCTGAAGACCGGTGAGGAGGGTCTCGACGGTCTCGTGGGTGAGGAAGGGCAGGTCGGCGGAGAGGACGAGGACGGTCGGAGCCGTGGTCTGCCGGATGCCCGCGTCGACGGCCGCGACCGGGCCGCCGCCCGGGGGTTCCTCCCGGGCCCACCGCACCGGCCGCGCCGTGGGCCTGCGCGGGCCGACGACGACGGTCCGCCCGGCGCCGCGGCATGCGTCCAGCACCCGGTCGAGCAGGGCTCGCCCACCCACCCGCAGCGCGGGCTTGTCCACCCCACCGAGCCGCCGAGCGGCGCCTCCGGCCAGGATCACTGCGTCATACGCACCTGGAGTCACCCCATGAGTATGGCGCCGCCGGGCATCCGCTACAGCCGCCGCAACAACACCATGGGCTGCTCCACGCAGTCGGCCACGAACCGCAGGAATCCGCCGGCGGTGCCCCCGTCGCACACCCGGTGGTCGAAGGTGAACGACAGCTGCACCACCTGGCGCACCGCCAGCTCGCCCTGGTGCACCCAGGGCTTCGGGGCGATCCGCCCGACCCCGAGCATCGCTGCCTCGGGGTGGTTGATGATCGGCGTCGAGCCGTCGACCCCGAACACCCCGTAGTTGTTCAGGGTGAAGGTGGAGCCGGTGAGCTGGGCGGGGGCGAGGGTCCCGGCCCGCGCGGCCTCGGTCAGCCGGGCGATCTCCTCGGAGAGTCCCTCTATGGTCCGCGTGTGGGCGTCGCGCACCACGGGGACCACCAGACCCCGGTCCGTCTGCGCCGCGAAGCCGAGGTGGACGTCGGGGAGCCGGACGATCTCCCGGGCGTCCATGTCCACCGCGGCGTTGAGCTCGGGGAAGCGCGCGAGGGCCGCCGTGCAGATACGGGCCAGGAGGGCGAGCACGGACACCTTGGGCCCGCCCGAGGCGTTCATCGCTGTACGGGCGGCGAGCAGTTCGGTCGCGTCGGCGTCCACCCAGCAGGTCGCGTCCGGGATCTCGCGCCGGCTGCGCGTGAGCTTGTCGGCCACGGCGCCCCGCACCCCTCGCAGCGGAACCCGCTCCCCCTCCGGGGCGGGGGCGGACGCGACGGCGGCGGGCACTACGGGGGCGGACGCCGCGGGGGCGGAGGCGGGCGCCGTGCCCGCGACCGCTCGCTCGACGTCCGCCCGCAGAATCAGCCCCTCGGGGCCCGAGCCCCTGAGCTGCCGTAGATCGACGTCGTGCTCCCGGGCCAGCCGCCGCACCAGGGGCGAGATCACCGGAAGGGGCCCGGCGGGGGCCGTCTCCCTCCCGCGTACGGACGCGGCAGGGGTCGGCGTCTCCGACCCGCGCGCGGGCGCGGCGGGGGCCGTCTCCGTCCCGCGCACGGGCGCGGCGGGGGCCGCCGCCGTCTCGGGCAGCGGCCCGCCAGGGGCCGTGGGCGTCTCGCGCAGCGGCCCGGGGGAGGGCCGAACGCGGCGGCGCCGCGCGGCGGGACCGGCCGTGCCATAGCCGACCAGCACATTGCCCGACGCGCCGTCGATCGCGCCCTCGGTGACCGCCGGACCGGAGCCGTCGTCCGAGCCCTCCGGTACGGCGACCGTGATCAACGGCGCCCCGACCGGCACCTCCGCGCCCTCCTCGCCGTAACGGGCCGTCACCACACCGCCGTAGGGGCATGGCACATCCACCATCGCCTTGGCCGTCTCGACCTCGACCACCGGCTGGTCGACCGCGACCACATCGCCGACCTGGACCAGCCAGCGCACGATCTCGGCGCCGGTCAGTCCCTCGCCCAGATCGGGCAGGGTGAACTCCCGTACGACAGCCATCAGACCGCACTCCCCTCGGTCCACTCCGACTCCCACTGGAGCCGGGCGACGGCGTCCAGCACCCGGTCCACTCCGGGCAGATGGTGCCGCTCCAGCATGGGCGGCGGGTAGGGGATGTCGAACCCGGCGACCCGCAGCACGGGCGCCTCCAGATGGTGGAAGCAGCGCTCGGTGACCCGGGCGGCGATCTCCCCGCCGGGCCCGCCGAAGCCCGTGGACTCGTGGACGACGACCGCGCGGCCGGTGCGGCGCACGGAGGCGCACACCGTCTCGTCGTCGAAGGGGACGAGCGAGCGCAGATCGACGACCTCCAGATCCCAGCCCTCGGCACGGGCCGCCTCGGCGGCTTCGAGGCACACCGGCACGGAGGGGCCGTAGGAGATCAAGGTGGCGCCGCGCCGACCGCCGGTGCCGGGCCTGCGCACCACCGCGCGCCCGATGGGCGGCACCTGCTCGGGGGCGTCGGCCGACCAGTCGGCCTTGGACCAGTACAGCCGCTTGGGCTCCAGGAAGATCACGGGGTCGTCGGAGGCGATGGCGGCGCGCAGCAGCCCGTAGGCGTCCGCGACGGTCGCCGGGGCGACGACTTGGAGGCCCGGGGTGGCCATGTAGTAGATCTCGGAGGAGTCGCTGTGGTGCTCGACGCCGCCGATGCCGCCCCCGTAGGGCACCCGCACGGTGATCGGCATCGGCATCGCGCCCCGGGTGCGGTTGCGCATCCGCGATACATGGCTGATGAGCTGCTCGAAGGACGGGTAAGCGAAGGCGTCGAACTGCATCTCGACCACCGGCCGCAGCCCGTACATCGCCATGCCCACGGCGGTGCCGAGGATCCCCGCCTCGGCCAGCGGCGTGTCCGTGCAGCGGTCCTCGCCGAACTCCTCGGCGAGCCCGTCGGTGATCCGGAAGACGCCGCCCAGGGTGCCGACGTCCTCGCCGAGGACATGGACGGACGGATCGGCGGCCATGGCGTCGCGCAGCGCGCGGCCGAGGGCCTGGGCCATGGTGGCGGGCTTTCGGGCGGTGTCGGCCCCGACGGCGGTGGTCATCACTCCCCCTTCCCGGCGTCCGCGGCCTCGGCGTCGAGCTCGGCGCGCAGCTGCGCCGCCTGCTCGCGCAGCTGGCTGGTCCGGTCGGCGTAGACGTGCTCGAAGAGCGCCATGGGGTCGAGGGCCGGGTCCTGGTGCATCCGCGTCCGCAGATCGGCGGCGAACCGCTCCGCGGACTCCCGCGCGGCCCGCACCCCCTCGTCGTCCAGCAGATGGCGGTCGCGCATGGCCTCCTCCAGGAGCGCTATCGGGTCGTGGGCGCGCCATGCCTCGACCTCGGAGTCGGGGCGGTAGCGGGTGGCGTCGTCGGCGTTGGTGTGCGCCTCGATGCGGTAGGTGACCGCCTCCACCAGGGTGGGGCCGCCTCCTCCGCGGGCCCGGCGCACCGCCTCCGCCAGGACCTGGTGGACGGCGGCCGCGTCATTGCCGTCCACGAGACGGCCGGGCATCCCGTATCCCACCGCCTTATGGGCGAGGGAGGGCGCGGCCGTCTGCTTGGCGAGCGGGACGGAGATCGCGAAGCCGTTGTTCTGGACGAGGAAGACGACCGGGGCGTGCCAGACGGCCGCGAAGTTCAGGGCCTCGTGGAAGTCGCCCTCGCTGGTGCCGCCGTCTCCGACCAGGGCGAGGGCCACCACGTCGTCGCCCTTGAGGCGGGCGGCGTGGGCGAGGCCGACGGCGTGCGGCAGCTGGGTGGCCAGCGGGGTGCACAGCGGGGCGACGCGGTGGGCGTGGGGGTCGTAGCCGGAGTGCCAGTCGCCGCGCAGCAGGGTCAGGGCGTCCACGGGGTCGAGCCCGCGGACGACGGCGGCAAGGGTGTCGCGGTAGCTGGGGAAGAGCCAGTCGCGGTCCTCCAGCACAAGACCGGCCGCGACCTGGCAGGCCTCCTGACCGGTGGAGGAGGGATAGACGGCCAGCCGGCCCTGCCGGGTGAGGGCGGTGGCCTGCGTGTTGTAGCGGCGGCCGCGCACCAGCTCGCGGTGGAGCCGGGTCAGCAGATCGGGGGAGATGTCGGCGGCAGCGGCGGTGCCCAGCAGGCGGTACGGCTCCGGGTCGGGCAGCAGCGGCGCGGCGTCGGCGCGGGGCTGCCAGCCGGGCGGGGGAGTGGGCCGGTAGGCACCGGGCTGCTCAAGGACCGTCATGGCGCGACCTCCTGGGCGTGGTGTACGGCGGGAGGGCGGGGCGTGCCGGGCGGCATCGCCCTCCCCTACCGATTGTTCGGTCGTTGACGCATTTTGGCTACAGGCGACCCAAGCCTGTGGACAAACGGTTCTGCGGCCCCTGAGATGAAGACAGGACGTCCATGAAGGGGAGGCGGGACGATATGCCGGGCGAACAGATGGCCAATCCGGACGGCAAACCCCCGGCACGCCCGCTGGACGCCATCGACCGCGACATCCTGCGTCTGCTCCAAATGGACGGCCGCGCATCCATACGTTCCGTGGCCGAGCAGGTGCACGTCTCGCGCGCCAACGCCTACGCCCGGATCAACCGCCTGATCGACGACGGAGTGATCCGCGGCTTCAGCGCCCGGGTGGACCAGGAGCGGGCCGGGCAGGGCGCGTCCGCGTACATCACGCTGAAGATCGTCCAGAACTCCTGGCGCACCGTGCGCGAACAGCTCAGGCAGCTCCCCGGAGCCGCCCACATCGCCCTGGTCAGCGGGGACTTCGATGTGCTGCTGCTGGTGCACACCGAGGACAACCGCTCGCTGCGCGAGCTGGTCCTCACCCGGATCCAGGCCATACCGGAGGTGCTGAGCACCCGGACGCTGCTGGTCTTCGAGGAGACGGACCTGGACTCGGAGCCGTAGCGGGGCCGGGGCCGGGTGCGGGCGTACCGCCCCGCAGGCGTCGCGCGTCAGGGCTCGGTGCCGCCGTCGCGCGTCAGGTCTGGGTGCGCAGGCCCGCGAAGGCCGTACGGACCACGGCCTCGGCCACCTCATGGGAGGTCGCGGCCCCGCCGCGGCCCGGCCGGTACCACTCCACAATGGAATTGATCATGCCGAAGAGCAGCCGGGTCGCCAGCCGGGCGTCCACGTCGGACCGCAGGTCGCCGTCGGCAGCCGCCTGCTTGAGCAGTTCGGCCACCTGGTGGTCGAACTCCCGGCGCCGCTCCATGGCCCAGCGCTCGGTGTCCGTGTTGCCCCGGACGCGCAGCAGCAGCGTGACGTAGGGCAGCTCCTCCATCAGCACCTCGGCGGTGCGCCGGGCCACGTGTTCCAGCCGCCCGATCGCCCGTCCCTCGCGCGCGGCGGGCTCCTGGAGGATGCCGAACAGCCCGTCCAGGGCACGGCTTATGGCCAGCCGGAGCAGTTCCTCCTTGCCCTTCACATGGTGGTAGATGGAGGACTTGGAGATCCCGGCGGCCCGGGACAGGTGCTCCATGGAGGTGCCGTCGTAGCCGCGCTCGTTGAACACCTCCACGGCGACCGCGAGCAGCGATTCGGGCGTGTAGGTGTCGCGCTTGGCCATGGTCATGATTAGAGCAGTCTCTCATCGGCGGCCGCACGCCGGATCAGCGCCTGCGAAGGGGCGTAGCGGCCGGTCGGACAGGTCTGGTGGAGGTTGCGCAGGGTGTCGCGCACCCAGCGGGCGCCGAGCGCGCGCCCCCAGGCCAGCGGTCCGCGCGGGTAGTTGACGCCGGTCAGCATGGCGGTGTCGATGTCCTCGGGGCTCGCCACCCCGCGGGCGACGGCGTCCTCGGCGAAGTCCACGAGCATCGCGACCGTGCGGGCCACGACCATGCCGGGGACGTCCTGGACCACGCTGACCTCCTTACCGAGCGCCTGGAACAGGCCGATCGCGGACCGCAGGGACTCCTCGGGGGCGGCCATGGACGCCGCCAGGGCGACGCGGGTGGCGGTGCGGTAGTCCAGCGCCAGGTCGAAGCGGACCGACGCGGCGAAGGGGTCGTCGGTGGCGGTCGTGCCGTCGGCCAGGGACAGCCGGGTGCCATCGGGCAGGGCGAGATGGGCGCCGACCGGCTCGCGGGTCACCGGGATGCCCGCCTCCTCGATGAGGCCGACCAGCCCTTGTGCGGGCCCCAGGTCGCCATGGAGGGCGACCTTGCCGGGCGGCTCGCACGGCTCCGCGGTGTGCGGGGCGGGCCGCCTGGCGCCCTCGGAGTGGTCGTACCAGCCGTGGCCCGTCTTGCGTCCGTGCCGCCCGGAGGCGACGAGCTGCCGCTGGGCGAGGGACGGGGTGAATTTCGGGTCGTGGAACAGCGCTTCCCAGACGGATCGGGTGACGGCCTCGTTCACGTCCTGGCCGATCAGATCGGTGAGCTCGAAGGGGCCCATCCTGAAGCCGCCGGACCCGCGCAGCACGGCGTCCAGGGTGGCGGGGTCGGCGGCGCGCTCCTCGTACGCCCGGAACGCCTCGGCGTAGAAGGGGCGGGCGATCCGGTTGACGATGAACCCGGGGGTGTCGGCACAGCGCACCGGGGTCTTCCCCCAGGCCGCGACGGTGGCGTGGGCACGGTCGGCGGCGGTCTCGTCCGTGGCGGCGCCGCGCACCACCTCCACCAGCGGCATCAGCGGGGCCGGATTGAAGAAGTGCAGACCGAGGAGGCGGCCGGGGTGGCGCAGGACGCCCGCGACGGCGGTGACGGAGAGGGAGGAGGTGTTGGTGGCGAGCAGACAGCCGCCAGAGACCACCGACTCCAGCGCGGTGAACAGCTCCCGCTTGGCGTCGAGTTCCTCGAGGATCGCCTCGACCACCAGCTCCGCCTCAGCCAGGTCCGCGAGGTCGGCGACGGGGGTGAGCCGGCCGAGGGCGGCGTCGCGGTCGGCGGCGGTGAGGCGCTCCTTGGCGACCAGTCGGCCGAGCCGGTCCGCGATGGCGTCGGCGGCCCGGGAGGCCCGGCCGGGCGCGGCGTCGTAGAGCCGCACCGGCTGGCCCGCGGCCAGCGCCACCTGGGCGATTCCCTGGCCCATCGTGCCGGTGCCGACGACGGCGACGAGGTCGGCGCGGTCGATCCCACGGCCGGTCCCACGGTCGATCGCAGTCATGCCGCAGATCCTTTTCGACGAAGTTATCCACAGGTTCGTCAGGCCCTCTTGTCCCGACCGATCGTTCGGTTACTCTAACCCTGTCGCCCATTCCAGCCCAGCCCCAGCTCGACGAGGAGTTGGTCAGTCGTGACCGCCGCACTCACCACCGCGCAGTTGACGCAAGAGCACCGCCCCACCCTCGACCAGGCCCTGGAGGCGATCCGTACCCGCGCCTACTGGTCCCCGCACCCCGAGCACCCCAAGGCCTACGGCGGCGAGGGCCAGGGCGGGCGCCCGAGCCTGAGCGTCGCCGAGGGCCAGGCGGCGTTCGAGGCGCTGCGCGGCAAGCGCTTCGAGCTGGACCAGCCGGGCACCGACGGCTGGACGGGCTCCGAGGTCTCTCCGTTCGGAGCGGAGATGGGCATGGAGTATCCGCACCCGGACATCGAGGTGCTCCTCCCCGCCATGCGGGCGGGGATGGCCGCCTGGCGGGACGCCGGTCCCGAGACGCGGGCCATGGTGTGCCTGGAGATCCTGGCCCGGATCGGCGCCCGGTCGCATGAGTTCGCCCAGGCCGTCATGCACACCAGCGGACAGGCGTACATGATGGCGTTCCAGGCCGGCGGCCCCCACGCCCAGGACCGCGGCCTGGAGGCGGTGGCGTACGCGTTCGCCGAGCAGACCCGCACTCCGGGCGCCGCGGACTGGTCCAAGCCGCAGGGCAAGCGCGACCCGCTGCGCCTGCGCAAGACGTTCACGGCCGTCCCGCGCGGCATCGCCCTGCTGATCGGCTGCAACACCTTCCCGACGTGGAACGGCTACCCGGGCCTCTTCGCCTCGCTCGCCACCGGCAATCCGGTGCTGGTCAAGCCGCACCCCCAGGCCGTGCTGCCGCTGGCGCTGACCGTCCAGGTGGCGCGCGAGGTGCTGAAGGAGACGGGGTTCAGCCCCGATCTGGTGGCGCTGGCCGCCGAGCGGCCGGGCGAGGGGATCGCCAAGGTCCTCGCCGTCCGCCCCGAGATCCGCCTCATCGACTACACGGGGTCCACCGCCTTCGGCGACTGGCTGGAGACCCACGCCCGCCAGGCCCAGGTCTTCACGGAGAAGGCGGGGGTCAACACGGTGGTGATCGACTCCACCGACGACTACCGGGGCATGCTCGCCAACCTGGCGTTCTCCCTGTCCCTCTACAGCGGCCAGATGTGCACCACCCCGCAGAATCTGCTGATCCCCCGCGACGGCATCACCACCGACGCCGGTCCCAAGACCTATGACGAGGTGGTGGCCGACCTGGCGGCGGCGGTGGACGGGCTGCTGGGCGACGACGCACGGGCGAGCGCGCTGCTCGGCGCGATCGTGGGCCCGCGGGTCCAGGAGCGGCTGGAGGCCGCCCCCGGCCTTGGCGCGGTCGCCCTCGCCTCCCGCACGGTGACCCACCCCGACTTCCCGGGCGCCACGGTCCGCACGCCGCTGATGGTCAAGGCGGACGGCGCGCGGAAGTTCTGGGAGGGGGCGGACGCGGACGCGCCCTATCTGGCCGAGTGCTTCGGCCCGGTCTCCTTCGCCGTCGCCGTCGACTCCACGGAGGACGCGGTCGCGCTGCTGCGCCGGACCACCAGGGACAAGGGCGCGATGACGGTCGGGGCGTACACCACCTCGCCGGAGGCGGAGCGGCTGATCGAGGAGGCGTGTCTGGAGGAGTGCGCCCAGCTGTCGCTCAATCTGACCGGCGGGGTGTATGTGAACCAGACCGCGGCCTTCTCGGACTTCCACGGCACGGGCGGCAACCCGTCGGCCAACGCCGCGCTGTGCGACGGGGCGTTCGTGGCCGGGCGCTTCCGGATGGTCGAGGTCCGCCGCCCGGCGGAGTGACGGGTCCAGCGGGTGGGGCGTGTTCGCGCACACCCCACCCGGATCTGGTCCAGGCGGGGCCTCAGCAGGTCGGAGGAAGTCCGCTCTGGTTCGGCAGCGCTCCGAAGGGGCGCGGGGCTGTGTCGAGGTGCGGCTCCGCCGCACGGCTGTGTCGATATGCGGCTCCGCCGCGTGGGACCAGCCACGACGGCGCCGCAGACGGCCGACGACGCATCGCGGCACTTCCAGCGGAGCGCTTAGGCGGGGCCGCCCCAGTGGAAGAGGGCCATGGCCACGCTGGTGGCCAGGTTGTAGCTGGACACCTGTGGCCGCATGGGGAGGGCCACCAGCCTCGTGGCCCGCTTCCGCAGCTCCGGCGAGATCCCGTGCCGCTCGGAGCCGAAGGCGAGCAGCGCGTCATCGGGGATGGCCATGGACCGGATGTCCTCCCCCTCCGGGTCCAGGGCGTACAGCGGCCCCTCCGGAAGCGCGTCGCCCGGCAGCCGCTCGACCGCGGTGGCGAAGTGCAGCCCGGCGCCCGAGCGCACGGCGTTCGGATGCCAGGGATCGATATCGCCGGTGGTGACCACGCCCGTGGCCCCGAACCCGGCGGCGAGCCGGACCACGGCCCCGACGTTCCCCAGGTTGCGGGGGTTGTCCAGGACGACCACGGGGGCCCGCCGGGGGCGCTGGGACAGCTCGTCCAGGTTCGCCCGGCGGCCACGCCGGACCGCCAGGGCGGCGACCCGTGTGGGGTGCACCCTGGGCACCAGATCGCGCAGGGTCCCGGCATCCACCTCCACCAGAAGGTCCGCGATCACCCCGGTGAGGTCGTCGGCCAGGTCCTCGGCGAGTTCCACGGCGGCCGCCTTGTCGCTGGTGACCGCGGCCCGCACCTCCGCGCCGAACCGCAGCGCGTGCTTCAGCGCGTGGAAGCCGTCCAGCAGCACGGTGTCGGGTGCCGTCGCGCGCCAGTGCCGTACGGCCCACGCGGACTCGTCATCGATCATCCCCTCAGCGTACGAGGGTGCCGGCCGGGGTTTCCTCGTCGCTCTCCCGCGCTCGCTGCCCCGGCAGCCGGACCGCGCGCGCCGCCAGCCGGTCCCGGGCCCGGCCCAGCCGCGCCTCGGCCCAGCGCAGGACGTTCGTCGGCAGGAAGACGGAGTCCGCAGCGATCACGGCGAGCGAGAAGAAGGGCAGCCCCAGCATCACGGCGATACCGAG
Source organism: Streptomyces sp. 5-10 (assembly GCF_014712245.1). NCBI lineage: Bacteria > Bacillati > Actinomycetota > Actinomycetes > Kitasatosporales > Streptomycetaceae > Streptomyces > Streptomyces sp. 5-10. The sequence goes on along the minus strand of NZ_JACVYG010000071.1, from coordinate 22,257 downwards.
GTGTTCCATCATCAGCAGGACCAGCATCGCGTTCTTGGCCCGCCGGTTGAGCAGGGTGAACGGGAAGGCCACCTGGACGATGACCGTGCCGTAGGTCAGCACCATCACCAGGGTGCCGCTGGACGCCATGATGTCGGCCAGCCACGGCCAGGGCGAGAAGTAGTCCAGGTGCAGCGGGTAGTAGAGGGCGGTGCCGTCCTGCCAGCGCGAGCCCTGGATCTTGTACCACCCGGCGGAGGCGTACAGCAGACACACCTCGGCCATGATCACCAGCAGAGCGCCGTTGTGCGCCACATTGGCGAGCGCGTCCGATACGGTGCGCGGCTCCCCCGGTGCGTAACGCCTGACGAACCACCACCCGGCCTGGACGAGCCACAGCCCCCACAGGACGGTGGCCCAGCCCAGCCCGGGCAGCGGACCGTCCGCGGTCAGGGAGAGCCTGGCCTCGGTGAACAGCTGCGCCCAGAGCAGGGCGGTCCCGGTGACGGCCCACAGCACGATTCCGGTGGTGTCACGCGGCGGCCACGCGCGGTCCGCCCGCCGGGCCGCCCGGCGCGCGTCCAGGGACCACATCTGCCCGCACCGGGTCAGCACCAGATACATCGACATCAGATGGATGAGGTTGTCGCCGCCGTCGCCCACGAAGATGCTGCGGTTCTGCAGCGACAGCACCCCGATCATGAACAGCACGGACATGGTGCGGGTGCGCCAGCCCACCAGCAGCAGCGCGCTGGAGACGATGGCGAGGGCGTAGACGATCTCGAACCACACCGCGCTGTCGGACCACATGAGCGCGCTGAAGGCGCGGTTGCCGTCGATCAGCCGCGCGGCCATGTCCCAGTTCCAGGGGCCGTCGGGCCCGTACAGCTCCCGGCGGTGGGGCCATTCGCGCACCAGGAAGAGCAGCCAGGTGAAGGAGAAGCCGATGCGCACGACGGCGCTCTGCCGGGGGCCGAGCGCGGACGCGGTGACGCGCGCGTAGCCATGCGCCACGGCGGTCTGGAGACGGGCGGAGGGGGTCACCGGCGCTTCGCCTCCGGGAGGTCATCGGAGGTCACGGTCCACCACGGCAGCGTGCGGTAGACCGTCTTGGTGTCGATCTTCTCGTCGCTCCAGGGCGGCGGGGCCACCGGAGTGGTCGCGGAGCGCACCTGTATTCGCTCCACGGTGCCGCCGTCCTCCTCGCGGCCGAGGCGGAGCATCACGATCCGGCGGATGTACTGCTCGGAGAGGTTGCCGCGCATCCCCTGCGGCCGCTCCCGCACGTCATGCGAGCCGACGTAGAACTCCCAGGCGCGGCGCAGCTCGTTCTGCTGGGTGTGGCTGGGCAGCGGGTTGTGGTGGATAGCCGCGCCGTCCTGGGCCGAGAGGTCACGCCAGCCGGTGGTCGCGGTGCCGCCGTCGGAGGTGCGGATCTCGGCGCGGGCCTGGACGGCGATGTTCTGCTGGAGCGGGTTGGGGGCGAAGAGCTTCCAGACCCGTTCGAACTCCGGATAGACGTAGTCGTCTATCGCCGCGCCGTGCCGCTTGGTGAGGGTGTTGGGCGGTGAGACGTTCAGGAAGGCCGCCGAGAGATGGATCGCGGCGGCGACGGCGGCGACCGCGATGGCCACCGCGATGATCAGCTGTGCGGGCAGGGAGAGCGTGCTGAGCGGTTCCACCGCGTCGCCGACCGGCGCCGATTCCGCCGGTTCCGATTCTGCCGGTTCCGACCCCCTCGGTTTCGATTCCGTCGATTCCGGATCCGTCGGTTCGGGGTCCGTCGGCTCCCCAATGTGCGGCTCCGGTCCCGTCGGCTCCCGTTCCGCCGGTTCCGGCTCCGTGTCCGCCATACCCCGCCCCGCTCCCGATGGTCCAGGTCTTCGCGCACGCCGGTCGGCCGCGCGCCCCCGTGGCCCCCACGCCCCCGGCACCGTACCGATGCGGAACCACTCGGCACAGCGTCCTCAGCGTTATCCACAGGGTTGACACCCTACGTTCCTCAGCACACCATTGAACCGAACGATCGGTCGGTCGGCTGGCCGGTCGGCGGAGACGAATGGCGGAGGGGCTTCGCATGACGACGATGGCGGCGGACGCGGGAGCGTACGAGGCGGTGTTCGACGCCGCCGTGGCCGCGGACGAGCGCATCGAGCCGCGCGACTGGATGCCCGATGAGTACCGGGCCACGCTGGTGCGGCAGATGGCGCAGCACGCCCACTCCGAGATCATCGGCATGCAGCCGGAGGCGAACTGGATCACCCGCGCCCCCTCGCTGCGGCGCAAGGCGATCCTGATGGCCAAGGTCCAGGACGAGGCGGGCCACGGCCTGTATCTCTACAGCGCGGCGGAGACCCTGGGCACCAGCCGGGACGAGCTGCTGGACAAGCTCCACAGCGGCCGCCAGAAGTACTCCTCGATCTTCAACTACCCCACGCTGACCTGGGCCGACGTCGGCGCCATCGGCTGGCTGGTGGACGGCGCCGCGATCACCAACCAGGTACCGCTGTGCCGCTGCTCCTATGGGCCCTACGCACGGGCGATGGTCCGCATCTGCAAGGAGGAGTCCTTCCACCAGCGCCAGGGGTACGAGCTGCTGCTGGCCCTGAGCCGGGGCACCGAGGCCCAGCACGCCATGGCGCAGGACGCGGTGGACCGCTGGTGGTGGCCGTCGCTGATGATGTTCGGCCCGCCGGACGACGCATCGGCCCACTCCGCGCAGTCCATGGCCTGGAAGATCAAGCGCCACTCCAATGACGAGCTGCGCCAGCGCTTCGTCGACATCTGCGTCCCCCAGGCCGAATCCCTCGGCCTCACCCTCCCCGACCCCGAGCTGCGGTGGAGCGAGGAGCGGGGGCATTACGACTTCGGCCCGATCGACTGGGACGAGTTCCGCGAGGTGCTGCGGGGAAACGGGCCGTGCAACGCCCAGCGGATCACCCAGCGGCGCCGGGCCCATGAGGAAGGCGCCTGGGTGCGCGAGGCAGCCGCGGCGTACGCGGCCAAGCACGGGGAGGCACAGGCATGAGCGGCAGCCCGAGCGCCGAGTGGCCGCTGTGGGAGGTGTTCGTCCGCAGCAGGCGCGGGCTGTCGCACACCCACGCCGGATCCCTCCACGCCCCGGACGCGGAAATGGCTCTGCGGAACGCACGGGATCTGTACACCCGCCGCTCGGAGGGCGTCTCGATCTGGGTGGTGCCGTCCGTCGAGATCACCGCCTCCTCCCCGGACGAGCGGGATCCGTTCTTCGAGCCGTCCGCCGACAAGCCCTACCGCCACCCCACCTTCTACGCCATTCCGGAGGGGGTGCGGCATCTATGACCGCGGCCCTCGCCCTGGGCGACGACGCGCTGGTGCTCTCCCACCGGCTGGGGGAGTGGGCCGGGCGCGCCCCGGTGCTGGAGGAGGAGGTGGCGCTCGCCAATATCGCCCTCGACCTGCTCGGCCAGGCCCGGGTGCTGCTCTCCCTCGCCGGCGACGAGGACGAGCTGGCGTATCTGCGCGAGGAGCGGGCGTTCCGCAACGTCCAGCTGGTCGAGCAGCCCAACGGGGACTTCGCCCACACCATCGCCCGTCAGCTCTACTTCTCCACCTATCAGGAGCTGCTGTACGAGCGGCTGGCGCGCGGCTCCGGCCCCTTCGCCCCGCTCGCCGCCAAGGCGGTCAAGGAGGTGGCCTACCACCGCGACCACGCCGAGCACTGGACCCTGCGGCTCGGCGACGGCACGGACGAGAGCCATGAGCGGATGCGGCGGGGCCTGGACGCGCTCTGGCGGTTCACCGGTGAGCTCTTCGAGCCGGTCGAGGGGTGCGAGGTGGAGTGGCACACCCTGCACGACGCCTGGCTGACCCGGATCACCTCGGTCCTGGAGCGCGCCACCCTGGCGGTGCCCGAGGGGCCGCGGCGCGGCGGCTGGGCGGCCGGAGCGGGGCGCCAGGGCATCCACACCGAGCCGTTCGGCCGGATGCTCGCCGAGATGCAGCATCTGCACCGCAGCCACCCGGGGGCGACATGGTGACGCCCGGGCCCTCCGCGGCGCCCACGCCTCCCGCGTCCGGCACCACCCTCACCCCGCTCGAGGAGGAGCTGCTGCGGCTGGCCGGATCCGTGCCGGACCCGGAGCTGCCGATGGTGTCCCTGGCCGAGCTGGGGGTGATGCGCGGGCTGCGGCTGCTGGGGCCGGGCCGGGTCGAGGTCGAGCTGACCCCCACCTACACCGGCTGCCCGGCGCTGGAGTCTATGGCCACCGATATCGAGCGGGTGCTCCATGACCACGGCGTCCCCGAGGTCGCCGTGCGCACGGTCCTCTCCCCGCCCTGGACGACGGACGCGATCAGCGCCGAGGGCCGCCGCAAGCTGGCGGAGTCCGGCATAGCGCCGCCCGCGCCGCGCGACGCGACGGCGGACGGCCCGGTCCCGGTGGCCCTGGCCGTGCGCTGTCCGCACTGCGGCTCGACCGAGACAGAGCTGCTCAGCCGCTTCTCCTCCACCGCCTGCAAGGCGCTGCGCCGCTGCGCGGCCTGCGGCGAACCGTTCGACCACTTCAAGGAGTTGTGATGGCCGCGGAGGCGGTGAAGCGGGTCGCGCCCCGCCATGGCGCGTTCCACCCGCTGCGGGTGGCGGCGGTCGACCGGCTCACCGATGACGCGGTGGCGGTCACCCTCCTGGTGCCGCCCGCGCTGCGGGAGACGTTCCGCTTCGCGGCGGGGCAGCACATCGCGGTGCGCCGGTTCGCCGATGGCGCGGAGATCCGCCGGACGTACTCGATCTGCACCCCGGCCCCGGGCGCGGAGGGCCCGGAGTCCCTGCGGATCGGGGTGCGGCTGGTCGAGGGCGGTGAGTTCTCGACCTATGCCCTCAAGGAGCTGGCGGTCGGCGAGGTCATGGAGGTGATGGCCCCGGCCGGCCGTTTCGTCCTGGAGCCCCGCCCCGGCCACTTCGCGGCGGTCGTCGGCGGCAGCGGTATCACCCCGGTGCTGTCCATCGCCGCCACACTGCTCCGCCGGCAGCCCGAGGCGCGCTTCTGTCTGATCCGCAGCGACCGCACCGCGGCCTCGACGATGTTCCTGGAGGAGGTCGCCGACCTCAAGGACCGCTGGCCCGACCGGTTCCAGCTGGTGTGCGCGCTCTCCCGGGAGGAGCAGCAGGCCGGGCTGGTCTCCGGGCGGCTCGACGAGGAGCGGCTGACCGGGCTGCTCCCGGCGCTGCTGCCGGTCGCCTCGGTGGACGGCTGGTTCCTGTGCGGGCCCTACGGTCTGGTGCGTGCCGCCGAGCGGGCGCTGCGCGGCCTCGGAGTCTCCCGCAGCCGGGTCCACCAGGAGATCTTCCATGTGGACGCGGCCCCCGGCGAAGGCGTCCCTATACCGGGCCCGGCCCTGGCCGCCTCGCACAGTTCGGTCACGGCGACCCTGGACGGCCGCTCGGGCACCTGGCCGGTCCAGGACGGGGAGCCACTGCTGGAGACCGTGCTGCGCAATCGGTCCGACGCGCCGTACGCGTGCAAGGGCGGGGTCTGCGGCACCTGCCGGGCCTTCCTGGTCTCGGGCGAGGTGCGGATGGACCGGAACTTCGCGCTGGAGCCGGACGAGGTGGAGGCGGGCTATGTGCTGGCCTGTCAGTCCCATCCGGTGGGCGAGCGGGTGGAGCTGGACTTCGACCGCTGACCGGCCCCGGGCGCGGCACCGGCGTTCCCTTCTTGTAGAACCTGTTCTATCTTGACGGGCCGTCAGATAAAGCCGCGGCGCGGGAGGTACGGACAGTGGACTTCACCTTCACCGAGGAGCAGCAGGCGGCCGTCGAGGCGGCGAAGGCCGTCTTCTCCTCCGTCACGCCGGACAGCGTGCCCAGTCCCGCGCTGACCGCGGGCGCCGTCGCCGACGACTTCGACCGCGCGCTGTGGCGGAAGCTCGCCGAGGGCGATCTGCTGGGGCTGACCCTCGACCCCCGGTACGGCGGCTCGGGCCTGGACCCGCTCGCCCTCTGCCTGATGCTGCGGGAATGCGGCCGGGTACTGGCCCGGGTGCCACTGCTGGAGTCCAGCGCCGCCGCACTGGCCGTACAGCGCTACGGCGGGGACGAACTGCGCGCCGACGTACTGCCCCGGGCCGCCCGCGGTGAACTGGTCCTCACCGCGGCCTCCAGCGGCCGCACCGGCCATGGCCCGGCCGAACTGGCCGTCCAGGCACGGCGGAACGGCGAGGGCTGGGTGCTGGACGGCGCCCAGACCGCCGTCCCCTGGGCCCATGGCGCCGATCGCGTACTGGTCCCGGCCCACACCGGTGAGGGCGGTACGGTCCTCGCCCTGGTCCCTCGCGACCATGAGGGCGTCGCCCTCGAGGAGCAGATCTCCACCAGCGGTGAGCGGCAAGCCGAGGTCCGGCTGGACGGAGTGCGGCTCGCCGACCGCGAGGTGCTGACCGCGGACGGCGCCTGGGAATGGCTGCGCGATCTCCTCACCACCGGCACCTGCGCCCTCGCGTTGGGCCTCGGCTCGGCGGTGCTGGACCTCACCAGCTCGTATGTGAGCCAGCGCGAGCAGTTCGGCTTCCCACTCGCCACCTTCCAGGCGGTCGCCGTGCAGACCGCCGACCGCTATATCGATCTGCGGGCCATGGAGGCCACGCTGTGGCAGGCGGCCTGGCGGCTGTCCCTGGACGAGGAGCGGCCCACGGTGAGCGGGGCGCTGCCCATCGCGGGAGATGTCGCCGTCGCCAAGATCTGGGCCGCCGAGGGCGTGCGCCGCGTCGTCCAGACCGCCCAGCATCTGCACGGCGGCTTCGGCGCGGTCACCGACTACCCGCTGCACCGCTACCACGCCTGGGGCAAGCAGCTGGAGCTCTCGCTGGGGTCCGCCGCCGCCCATGAGGAGGCGCTGGGCGAACTCCTCGCCGCCCACCCCCTCGGCTGATCAGCTCGCCCCCGCGCCCGATCAGCGCGCCCCGCCGCTCAGCGGGCAAGGTCAGCGGGGAAGATCAGTAGGGAAACTTCTAGAGCACAAAGGCCCCTTCGGCGGTGCCGTCGGGGCCGCTCACCATCGGCCGGCCCGCCGCGTCCCAGGCGAGCATCCCGCCGTCCACATTCACCGCGTCCAGCCCCTGCGCGACCAGATACTGCGTCACCTGTGCGGAGCGGCCGCCGACCCGGCACATCACATGCACCCGGCGCCCCTCGCCGGCCGCCGCGGTCAGCTCGTCGAACCGCGCCACGACCTGGCCCATCGGGATGTGCAGCGCGCCCTCGACATGCCCGGCCGCCCACTCGTCGTCCTCCCGGACGTCCAGCAGAAGACCATCGGCCGGTACCGCCGCCGCCTCCACCTGGGGAAGCTGGGCAAAATGCATCAGACACACCTCTCACACGACATCGGCAACCGCGGCAAACCTACTACCGCACCAGCTCCGCGAGCCGGGCCTCCTTCTCCGCGGCCTGGGCCAGCAACTGCTCGGCGATCTCGTCCAGCAGCCCATCGGGGTCCTCGGGCGCCATCTTGATCATCGCGCCGATCGCGCTCGACTCCAGCTCCGCGGCGACCGCGGCCAGCATCTCCTTGCGCTCGGCCAGCCACTCCAGCCGGGCGTACAGCTCCTCGCTGCGGCTCGCCCGCCGCTCCGGCGGCGGCGGACCGGCCTCCCACTCCTCGGCCAGCGCCCGCAGCGCCTCCTCGTCCCCGGCCGCGTACGCCGCGTTGACCCGCACGATGAAGGCACCGCGCCGCTCCCGCTCGGCCTCCTCCTCGGCCAGATCCGGATGGGCCTTACGGGCCAGCTCCCGGTAGATCCGGCGGGCCTCCTCGCTCGGCCGCACCCGCGGCGGCGGCTGCACGGGCCGCTCGGTGAGCATCGCGGCGGCCTCCGGCGAGAGCCCCTCCGAGTCGATCCAGCCGTGGAACAGCTCCTCCACGCCCGGCATCGGCTGCACCAGCCCCCGCGCCTCACGGGCCTTGCGGATGTCCTCCGGGTCGCCGGTGCGGGCCGCGAGCGCTTCGGCGATCAGCGCGTCCAGTTCGTCCAGGCGCGAGTACATGGGTCCGAGCCGCTGGTGGTGCAGCCGGGAGAAGTTCTCCACCTCCACCCGGAAGGTCTCCACCGCTATCTCGAACTCGATCAGCGCCTGCTCGGCCGCGCGCACCGCCCGCTCCAGCCGCTCGGCGGCCTGAGCCTCCTCCCGCGACCGGTCGTGCGACTCCGCCTGGGGCTCCGCGTCCGACACCGACTGCTGTGCCTGCTGCTGCGCTTCCGGATTCGTCACCCGCTCAGACTACGTCCGGCGGTGATCGGCGATGGAGGTCACACCCCCGCCCGCGCCTCACACCCCCATCTCGGCCGCTATTCGCCCATTGCGCACCGCCATGACCAGCGCGGAGTGATCCGCTTCCGTGCGATCCGCGTACGCCACCGCGAAGGCGGCCACCGCCTCGTCCAGCTCCTCCCCCTTGCCGCAGTAACCGGCCAGCATCCGGGGGTCCGCGCTGTGGGAGTGCGCCCGGGCCAGCAGGGCCCCGGTCATCCGCCCGTAGTCGTCCATCTGGTCCGCGGCCAGGGCGGCCGGGTCCACGCTTCCCTTGCGGTTGCGGAACTGCCGCACCTGGTAGTGCCGCCCCCGCACCGTGGTCCACCCCAGCAGGATGTCGCTGACCACCTGCATCCGCTTCTGGCCGAGCACCACCCGCCGCCCCTCGTGTGTGACATCCGGCACCTCGAAGCCGGCCTTCGCCACATGCGGCAGCAGCGCGGAGGGGCGCGCCTCCTTCACCTGGAGCACCAGCGGCTCGCCCCGGTGGTCGAGCAGCAGCACCACATAGGAGCGGGTGCCCACGCTGCCCGTGCCGACCACCCGGAACGCCACATCGTGCACCTCGTACCGCGAGAGCAGCGGCAGCCGGTCCTCCGGCAGCGTGCCCAGATACCCGGCGAGCGACGAGGCCACCGCCGCCGCCTCCTCGTCCGGCACCCTGCGCAGCACCGGGGGCGCGTCCACGAAGCGCCGGGCCGCCGGCCGGCCGGAGGAACCCTCCTCGCCCGGCACGGGCTCGGTGGACCGGGCGGCGTACCGCGCGCTGGTGTTCCGCCGGGCCTTCTCGGAAATCCGCTCCAGCGTGCCCACCAGGTCCTTGGCGTCCGTGTGGGAGACCAGCTCCTCGTCCGCGATCGCGTTCCACGCCTCCGTCGCCGGGAGCTTGGCCAGCAGCCGCACCGTGCGTCGGTAGGCGCCCACCGCGTCCTGGGCGGCGGCACGGCAGGTGTCCTCGTCGGCGCCCGCCTCCCGGCCCGCCAGCACCAGCGAGACCGCGAGCCGCTTCACATCCCACTCCCACGGACCGTGGACGGTCTCGTCGAAGTCATTGAGATCGATGATCAGGCCACCGCGCGCATCCCCGTAGATCCCGAAGTTGGCGGCGTGGGCATCGCCACACAGCTGGGCCCCGATACCGGTCACCGGCGTGGTCGTGAGGTCGTGCGCCATCAGCCCGGCGGCCCCGCGCAGAAAGGAGAAGGGGGTCGCGGCCATCCGTCCCACTCGGATCGGGGTGAGCTCCGGCAGCCGCCCGGCGTTGGACCGCTCGACCGCCGCCACCGGATCCGGCCGCCCGGCGTCCCCCGGCGGCTCGGCATGCGCCGAGCGCGGCACGCTCTTGCGCAGCGCCTTGCCCCGCTGCCGGGGAGAGGGCCCCTCACCGCGCCACACGGCGAAGCCCGGAACCGGCGGCAGCCGCCGGGCCACCCCACCCGCGCCATCCCCGCCGCCCGGCCCCCGCGCGCCGCTTCCGCCGCCCCGGCCGCCCTCGCCGCTTCCGTCGCCGTCAAGGCTTCCGTCGCCCTCAACGCTCCGGTCGTCCGTCATCGCGCCCCCGCCCTTCTCGCACACGACATCGACTGAGCCGACCGTACCCCCTGTCGCCCCACCCCGTCAGAGCCTGTGGAAAACCTTGACGATCACGGCGAAACCCCAGATCAGAAGGCCAACCCCAGATCACGGGGCGAGCCCCGGATCCAGGAGGCCGACCCCCAGATCAGAAAGTGATCCGGCTCAGCCCCGGAACTGCTTCGGGCAGTCCTCGCCACCCGAGGGAAGATGGCTCTCCGCCCACCGCGACAGCTCCTTCAGCGCGGGCTCCAGCGCCTTCCCCGCGTCCGTCAGCCGGTAGGCCACCCGCAGCGGCGGCCCGGCATCGACCTCCCGCACCACCAGGCCCGCCGTGGAGAGCTCGGTGAGCCGGTCCGACAGCATCCGCTCACTGATCCCCGGAATGGCCCGCCGCAGGTCGGCGAAGTACGCCCCCCGCTCCGTCAGCACGGCCACGATCAGCCCCGTCCATCGCTTGCCGAACAGCTCGAAGAACCGTGTCATCTCGCCGTCGACCTGCTTGCAGGCCTGCTCGTTGTGTTCCCCACGATCCTTCGCCATGGAATACAGAGTACTGCGTTCCAGTTCGGGACTACGAAAAAGTAAGCTACTGTGCCTTCCGTAGGTACGTAGGTATTACTGGCTCCTCCCGAGCCTTGTCACTGGAGGCATCCATGCCGACTCTTCTGCACCTCGACACCTCTGTCTTCCCCGGTGAAGCCTCCGCTTCCCGCTCGGTCACGGCCACCTTCCGCAAGGAATGGGAAGCCCAGCACCCGAACGGCACGGTGATCTATCGCGACCTGGCCGCCGAGCCGCTGCCGCACCTGGACGGCCTCGCGGCCGCCGCCGGTTTCGCCGCTCCCGACCAGCGCTCCCCCGAGCAGCACTCGGCCTTCGCCCTGCGGGAGACCCTTGCCAGTGAGCTCGAGCAGGCCGACGTGGTCCTGATCGGCGCCCCGATGTACAACTTCACGATCCCCTCCACCCTCAAGGCGTGGCTGGACCACGTGATCATCATGGGTCGCACCTCGGGCGCCGAGCAGACCACCACCTCGGGCACCCCGGCGGTCGTCGTCGCCAGCCGTGGCGGCGGTTACGGCCCGGGCACCCCGCGGGAGAGCTTCGAGTTCGTGACGAACTACCTCGGGAAGGCCCTGGGTGACGGGCTCGGTCTCGATGTCACGTTCGTTGTGCCGGAACTCACGTTGGCCCGCAGCAATCCGGCCATGGCCGACCTGGTCGAGCTCTCGGACGCCTCCAAGGCGAAGGCCCACGAGGAGGCCGCGGCCAAGGCCAAGGAGCTCGCCACCCGCTTCGCCGCCGCCTGATCCGACCGATCCGACCGATCCGGTCGATCCGCCCGACCCAACCGATCCGGTCGCGCGAATTCCGGACGGCAGGGGCCTCCTCTTCCCGGGGAGGCCCCTGCCGTTCGTCCGGGAGTCCCACCGGGAGCCCCAGGAGGCCCGCGCCGCACACGCCAAGCCGCCACACACGCAAAACCGCCGCAAACGCGAAGCGGGCCCCTCCGAGCGACTTTCGTCACTCCGGAGAGACCCGCTCCGACTGGTGCGCGAGGGGGGAGTTGAACCCCCACGCCCTTTCGGGCACTGGAACCTGAATCCAGCGCGTCTGCCTATTCCGCCACCCGCGCATGGGTGCTGCCATCCGGCCACTCGCCGCTCCCCGGCCCGATCTTCTTGATCCGTCCGGTTCGCGTGGAGCGCCTTCCGACATCCAGAACACTAGCACGCTCCTCGGGGTGCAATCACACCCGTTACCGAGGCCCCCGCCCCCACCCGTCCGTAGAGCGTCACGGTTGCGGGACACTGTCGTCAGGGCACCTCTACGATCCCTGTGAGAGGTGACACTGCTCCACAGGGCCAGGAAGGGGAACCACCCGATTTCCCGACGCGTGGATACGATCAGTAAGCAGTACCAGGACGACGCAGAGCACGACTGAGGAAGGAGGTGCCCGGTGGGAGTACTGAAACGCTTCGAGCAGCGTCTCGAGGGCCTCGTGAACGGCACCTTCGCCAAGGTGTTCAAGTCCGAGGTCCAGCCGGTCGAGATCGCCGGCGCGCTCCAGCGTGAGTGCGACAACAACGCCACGATCTGGAACCGCGACCGGACGGTCGTCCCCAACGACTTCATCGTCGAGCTGAGCGCGCCCGACTACGAGCGGCTCAGCCCGTATTCCGGACAGCTCGGCGACGAGCTGGCCGGTATGGTCCGCGACTACGCCAAGCAGCAGCGATACACCTTCATGGGCGCCATCAAGGTGCATCTGCAGAAGGCCGAGGACCTCGACACCGGCCTGTACCGGGTGCGCAGCCGGACCCTGGCCTCCAGCGAGTCCCAGAGCCCCGAGCAGGCGGCGGGCCGCCCCGGCGCCGGAGCGGCCCCGCAACAGCGCCCCGGCGGTTACGGCTACCCCGCCCAGCCCGCCGGTGCCCCGCCGATGCCCTCCACGCCCCCCGGCGCCCGCCCGGCGCCCCGCGGCGGCGGAGCGGCGGCCGGCGTCGGAGCCCAGCCGCAGGGTCAGACCCGCCGCTGGATCGAGATCAACGGCACCCGCCACCAGATCTCCCGTCCCACGCTCGTCCTGGGCCGCTCCACCGACGCTGACGTGCGGATCGACGATCCCGGTGTCTCCCGCAGACACTGCGAGATCCGGGTCGGAACCCCACCGACCATCCAGGATCTCGGGTCGACGAACGGCATCGTGGTGGACGGACAGCACACCACGCGCGCTACGCTCCGCGACGGCTCGCGGATCGTCGTGGGCAGCACCACCATCGTTTACCGGCAAGCCGAAGGGTGAAGCGGGGGCAATGTCAGAGCTGACCCTCACGGTCATGCGGTTGGGTTTCCTCGCCGTACTGTGGCTGTTCGTCATCGTGGCCGTCCAGGTCATCCGCAGCGACCTGTTCGGGACCCGCGTGACCCAGCGCGGTTCGGCGCGGCGCGGCGCCCCCGACCGGCCGCAACCGCAGCAGCAGCGGCAGCAGAGCACGCCGCCGCAGCAGCGCCAGCAGTCCGGGGGCCGCGGCCGCCGCGGTGCCCCCACCAAGCTGGTGGTCTCCGAGGGCACGCTCACCGGCACCACGGTCGCCCTGCAAGGGCAGACCATCACCCTCGGTCGTGCGCACGATTCAACAATCGTGCTGGACGACGACTACGCCTCCAGTCGGCATGCCAGGATCTACCCGGACCGTGACGGCCAGTGGATCGTCGAGGATCTCGGGTCCACCAACGGCACCTATCTCGACCGGACCCGACTCACCACGCCGACACCGATTCCGCTGGGTGCGCCGATCCGTATCGGCAAGACCGTCATCGAGCTGCGGAAGTAGTAGGACCATGACGACCGGAGGGTGGGCAGCGTGGTTGGCAAGGGGCTGTACCCGGAGCCGACGGGCGAGGTGCGCATGAGTCTGTCACTGCGTTTCGCGGCCGGATCGCACAAGGGCATGATCCGGGAGGGCAACGAGGACTCCGGCTACGCCGGTCCCCGGCTGCTCGCCATCGCCGACGGCATGGGTGGCCAGGCCGCCGGCGAGGTCGCCAGCTCCGAGGTGATCTCCACCCTGGTCCAGCTCGACGACGACGTCCCGGGCTCGGACATCCTGACGTCCCTCGGCACTGCCGTGCAGCGGGCCAATGATCAGCTGCGCGTCATGGTCGAGGAGGACCCGCAGCTCGAGGGCATGGGCACCACGCTCACCGCCCTGCTGTGGACCGGCCAGCGGCTCGGTCTGGTGCACGTCGGCGACTCGCGCGCGTATCTGCTGCGCGACGGGGTGCTCACCCAGATCACCCAGGACCACACCTGGGTGCAGCGCCTGGTCGACGAGGGCCGGATCACCGAGGAGGAGGCGGGCACCCACCCGCAGCGCTCCCTGCTGATGCGCGCGCTGGGCAGCGGCGACCACGTCGAGCCCGATCTGTCCATCCGCGAGGTCCGGGCCGGTGACCGCTATCTGATCTGCTCCGACGGCCTGTCCGGCGTCGTGAGCCACCAGACCCTCGAGGAGACCCTCGCCAGCTACCAGGGCCCCCACGAGACCGTGCAGGAGCTGATCCAGCTCGCCCTGCGCGGCGGTGGCCCCGACAACATCACCTGCATCGTCGCCGACGTCCTCGACGTCGACGGCGCCGACACCCTCGCCGCCCAGCTCAACGACACCCCCGTGATCGTGGGCGCGGTCGCCGAGAACCAGATCCCGCTCGGGGACGGCGGCGCCGCGCACACCCCCGCGGGCCGCGCCGCCGAGCTCGGCCGGTCCGTACCGCCGCAGCAGGGCGACGCGCACGGCGGCTTCGGGCCGCCCGGCAGCGGCGATCCGGCCATCGGCGGTATGCCGCAGGGCGGTTACGGCGACTACGCCGACGGTGACTTCACCAAGAAGAGCGGCCGCAAGACATGGGCCAAGCGGTCGCTCTTCATCGTGCTGGGCCTCGCCGTGATCGGCGGCGGCCTCTACGGCGGCTATCGCTGGACCCAGACGCAGTACTACGTGGGCTCCAACGGCGACCATGTCGCGATCTACCAGGGCATCAGCCAGGATCTGGCCTGGATCAAGCTCAACAAGGTCCATGAGGACCACCGCGAGATCGAACTCAAGTACCTCCCGGCCGACCAGCGCGGCCGTGTGGAGGACACCATCACGGTCAGCGGACTGGGCCAGGCCCAGGACAAGACCAAGGACCTCGCCACCCTCGCCAGCGCCTGTAAGAAGGCCGATGCCCAGCAGAAGGCCGAGGAGAGCCAGAAGGACCTCACCGGCGGCGACAAGGGCAAGGGCGACAAGGCACCCAGTGGCGGTGCCTCCAGCAGCGCCGACCCGTCCCAGAGCAGCAGCGGCAAGCCCGGCGGCCAGAAGACCGAGAACCAGCTCGGGACGCAGGCCGCCAAGGCCACCACCAAGCCCACGCCGACGACGTCTCCCACTCCGAAGCCCGGCCCCACCCTCTCGGAGGAGGAGAAGAAGTTGGTCCCGCAGTGCAGCAGCACCCAGCAGTGAAGCCGTAAGGGGCCGTCCACCCATGAGCAGTAGTACGACCAACACGACGACGATCAGTACGGCCGGACCGCCGAGCAGGCGGAACACCGAGCTGGCCATGCTCGTCTTCGCGGTGATCATTCCGGTCTTCGCCTACGCCAACGCGGGCCTGGCGCTCAGCGACGAGATGCCCTCCGGCATGCTCAGCTACGGCCTCGGGCTCGGTCTGCTGGCAGGCGTCGGCCATCTGGTGGTCCGGAAGTTCGCGCCGTACGCGGACCCGCTGCTGCTGCCGATCGCCACCCTCCTCAACGGTCTTGGCCTGGTGCTGATCTGGCGGCTGGACCAGTCCAGGCGGCTGGCCCAGCGGGCGAAGGACGCCGGCATGGTCTTCTCGCCCTCGGCCCCCAACCAGCTGATCTACTCGGCGCTGGGCGTCGCCCTCTTCGTCGGCGTCCTGATCCTGCTCAAGGACCACCGCATCCTCCAGCGCTACACCTACATCTCCATGGTGGCGGCGCTGATCCTGCTGATCCTTCCGATGTTCTTCCCAGCGCGTTTCGGCGCCCGCATCTGGATCACCCTCGGCAGCTTCTCCATCCAGCCGGGTGAGTTCGCCAAGATCATCATCGCCGTGTTCTTCTCCGGCTATCTGATGGTCAAGCGGGACGCGCTCGCCCTGGCCAGCCGCCGCTTCATGGGGCTGTACCTGCCGCGCGGCCGCGACCTCGGCCCGATCCTGGTGGTCTGGGGGATGAGCATCCTCATCCTGGTCTTCGAGACCGACCTGGGCACCTCGCTGCTGTTCTTCGGCCTCTTCGTCGTGATGCTGTACGTCGCCACCGAGCGCACCAGCTGGATCGTCTTCGGTCTGCTGATGTCCGCGGCCGGCGCGGTCGGCGTCGCCACCTTCGAACCGCACGTCCAGTCGCGTGTGGACGCATGGCTCCAGCCCTTCGAGGTGGCCAAGAACGGCGGCAGTGACCAGATCGCCCAGGCGCTGATGGCCTTCGGCTCCGGCGGCGTCTTCGGCACCGGCCTCGGCCAGGGCAACTCCGACCTCATCGGCTTCGCCGCCAACTCCGACTTCATCCTGGCCACGGTCGGCGAGGAGCTCGGGCTCGCGGGCACCATGGGGCTTCTGCTGCTCTACGGCCTGATCGTGGAGCGCGGTGTGCGCACCGCCCTCGCCGCCCGTGACCCGTTCGGCAAGCTGCTGTCCATCGGCCTGTCCGCGGCCTTCGCCATCCAGGTCTTCGTCGTGGCGGGCGGTGTGATGGGCCTCATCCCGCTGACCGGTATGACCATGCCGTTCATCGCGCAGGGTGGTTCGTCCGTCATCGCCAACTGGGCGCTCGTCGCCATCCTGATCAAGGTCAGCGACACCGCGCGCCGCCCGGCGCCGACGCCCGCTCCCACCACAGACGCCGAGATGACCCAGGTGGTCCGACCGTGAACAAGCCCCTGCGCCGAATCGCGATCTTCTGCGGACTCCTCGTCCTCGCCCTGCTGGTGCGGGACAACTGGATCCAGTACGTCCAGGCCGACGAGCTGAAGAACCACGATGGGAACCACCGGGTTCTGATCGCCCGTTACAGCCAGCCGCGCGGCAACATCATCGTCGACGGCCAGCCGATCACCGGATCCGCCGAGACCAACGGCATCGACTTCAAGTACAAGCGCACCTACAAGGACGGCCCCATGTGGGCGCCGGTCACGGGGTTCGCCTCGCAGGCGTACGGCGCCAACCAGATCGAGAACATCGAGGACGGCATCCTCACGGGCAACGACGACCGCCTCTTCTTCAACCGGACGATCGACATGATCACCGGCAAGAAGCAGAAGGGCGGCGACGTCATCACCACCCTGAACCGCAAGGCCCAGGAGGCCGCGTTCAAGGGCCTCGGTGACAAGAAGGGCGCCGTCGCCGCGCTCGACCCGCGCACCGGCAAGATCCTCGCCCTCGCCTCCACCCCGAGCTACGACCCGTCGAAGATCGCGGGCGCCACCTCCAAGGACAAGAAGGCGTGGCTCGGGCTCCAGCCGAAGAACGACAAGGACGACCCGATGCTCAACCGGGCGCTCCGTCAGACCTACCCGCCCGGCTCGACCTTCAAGGTCGTCACCGCCGCGGCCGCGCTGGAGAACGGCAAGTACACCGACATCGACGGGCCGACCGAATCCCCGGTGCCCTGGAAGCTCCCGCTGTCCACCCAAAACCTGCCCAACGAGGGGAACATCCCCTGCGAGAACGCCTCGCTGCGGCAGGCGCTCCGCTACTCCTGCAACACGGTCTTCGGCAAGCTCGGTGACGACCTCGGCAAGGAGAAGATGCGGGAGCAGGCCGAGAAGTTCGGCTTCAACGAGACGGTCGACACCCCCGTCCGCGCCTACGCCAGCGTCTACCCCGAGAAGATGGACCGGCCGGGCAACGCGATGTCGGCCATCGGCCAGTTCGACAACCGGGCCACCCCGCTCCAGATGGCGATGGTCGCCGCCGCGGTCGCCAACGACGGCAAGCTGATGAAGCCGTACATGGTCGACTCGCTGCGCGCCCCCAACCTCAACACCATCGAGCAGACCGACCCGGAGCAGATGAGCCAGCCGCTCAGCTCGGAGAACGCCCAGAAGCTCCAGAGCATGATGGAGACCGTGGTCAAGGAGGGCACCGGCACCAGCGCCCAGATCCCGGGCGTCACGGTCGGTGGCAAGACCGGTACCGCGCAGCACGGCGTGGCCAACAGCAAGAACCCCTATGCGTGGTTCATCTCCTACGCCAAGGGGAACGACGGCTCGCCGGTCGCGGTCGCGGTCGTCATCGAAGGGTCCAACACCCTCCGCGGCGACATCGCCGGTGGCAAGCTGGCCGCGCCGATCGCCAAGAGCGTGATGCAGGCCGTACTGGAAACCGAGCGCGACAAGTGACCCCCGTCACGTCCGGATATCAATCCCGCACGTCGCCGTACCGGTCCGGTATCAGATAGCCACTGAGGCCGGGTCCCGTAAGACGTGCCGGGTACGGTATGCGCGAGCAGCACTTCGCCGGCCCCACAGGGTGCGGCCGGGAACCACGGAAGAGGGCTGGAGTAGCTATGGAAGAGCCGCGTCGCCTCGGCGGCCGGTATGAGCTGGGCTCAGTGCTCGGCCGCGGTGGCATGGCGGAGGTCTACCTCGCGCACGACACCCGCCTCGGCCGTACTGTCGCTGTGAAGACGCTCCGGGCGGACCTCGCCCGCGATCCGTCCTTCCAGGCCCGGTTCCGCCGAGAGGCCCAGTCGGCCGCCTCGCTCAACCATCCCGCGATCGTCGCGGTCTACGACACCGGCGAGGACTACGTCGACGGCGTCTCGATCCCGTACATCGTGATGGAGTACGTCGACGGTTCCACGCTGCGTGAGCTCCTTCACTCGGGTAGAAAGCTGCTCCCCGAGCGCTCACTGGAGATGACGACCGGCATCCTCCAGGCCCTCGAGTACTCGCACCGCAACAACATCGTCCACCGTGACATCAAGCCGGCCAACGTCATGCTCACCCGGAGCGGCCAGGTCAAGGTGATGGACTTCGGCATCGCCAGGGCCATGGGCGATGCCGGTATGACCATGACGCAGACGGCAGCCGTCATCGGCACCGCCCAGTACCTCTCCCCCGAGCAGGCCAAGGGCGAGACCGTCGACGCGCGCAGCGACCTGTACTCCACCGGCTGTCTGCTCTACGAGCTGCTGACCGTAAGGCCGCCGTTCGTGGGCGACTCCCCGGTGGCGGTCGCCTATCAGCACGTGCGGGAGGAACCGCAGCCGCCGAGCACGTACGACCCCGAGATCACCCCGGAGATGGACGCCATCGTCCTGCGGGCGCTGGTCAAGGACCCCGACTACCGCTACCAGTCGGCCGACGAGATGCGCGCCGACATCGAGGCGGCCCTGGAGGGCCAGCCGGTGGCCGCCACCGCCGCGCTGGGCGCGGTCGGCTACGGCTCCGACGACCAGCCCACCGCGATGCTGCGGCCGCAGAACTCCGGCGCCGGGGCGCAGACCTCGATGCTCCCGCCGATGCGCGAGGACGACGGCGGCTTCGGCTACGACGAGCGGCCGGACCGCGGCCGGGGGCGCGGGGGCAACGACAAGAAGAGCAACCTCTCCACGATCCTGCTGATCCTCGCCGGGATACTGGTGCTGGTCGGTGCGATCTTCATCGGGAAGTCGCTCTTCTCCGGCGGTAAGAACGACGACATGGTCTCGGTCCCCAACCTCGTCGGCAAGACGTTCGAGGACGCCAAGAGCCAAGGGGAGAACGGCGACTTCAAGGTCAAGAACGTCGGCTCCAAGTTCTGCGAGAACGCGGACAAGAACACCGTCTGTGAGCAGACCCCCAAGAGCGGCGACGAGGTCAAGCGGTACGGCACGGTCGAGCTGACCATGTCCAAGGGCCCCAAGCCCGCGGCCAGGGTCGAGGTGCCCGACGTCCTGAACGTGCAGTACGAATCGGCCAAGCAACAGCTCGAGGCCAAGGGCTTCAACGTCGAGCAGAAGACCGAGCAGTCGGACCAGACCGCCGGCAAGGTGATCGACCAGGACCCGAAGGGCGGCAAGAAGGTCCCGAAGGGCGCCACGATCACCCTGACCGTCGCCGAGGCCCAGCAGAAGGTCGTCGTCCCGGACGTGACCACGCAGAAGGTCGAGGACGCCACGAGCTCCCTCCAGGACAAGGGCCTCAAGGTCCAGACCCAGGAGGTCGAGAACGGCGACGTCGAGGCCGGCACGGTCACCGACCAGACGCCCAAGGGCGGCCAGGAGGTCCTGCCCGGTTCGACGGTCACGCTGACCGTCGCCAAGGAGCCCGCACAAGAGGAGAACGTGCCGGTGCCCAACCTGGGCGGCCAGAAGCTCAAGGACGCCAAGAAGGCGCTCCAGGACCTGGGCCTCAACGTGGGCAACATCGCCGGTCCGCAGGACGACAACGCCACCGTGGTGGCCAGCCAGCCCGGCGCGGGCACCCAGGTGCCCAAGGGCCAGTCCGTGAACCTCATCACGGTCGCCGGACAGGGTGGCAACGGCGGAAACGGCGGCGGGGACAACGGCGGCGGCATCTTCGGCGGCCAGAACGGCTTCTAGCCGACTTCCCAAGCACCGTGACACGGGGAAGCCCCCGGCACCTTCTCAGGGTGCCGGGGGCTTCCCCGTGCTCGGGGTTTCTCGGGGCTCGGGGCCTCTTTCGTGCCCGGGGCTTCCAGGGAGCCGACGCTAGCGCAGTTCCTTGGGGGGCGTGCGGTCCGCGTCGACCTTCTCGGTGCGCTCCAGTTCGCCCCACACGATGTAGCGGTGACGGGAGGTGTAGACGGGGGTGCAGGTCGAGAGCGTGATGTAGCGGCCCGGCCGCTTCCGGCCCGACTCCTTCGGGACCGCGTCCAGCACGTCCACGTTGTACTTCGAGGTCTCCGGCAGCGTCGCGTAGACCTTGTAGACGTACCAGGTGTCGCGGGTCTCGAAGACCACCGGGTCGCCCTCGTGGACCTTGTCGATGTTGTGGAACTTCGCGCCGTGCCCGTCCCGGTGCGCGGCCAGACTGAAGTTGCCCTTCTTGGCCCACGGCATCGCGGACTTGACCGGCTTGGTGTAGTAGCCGGCCACGCCGTCGTTGAGCGTCTCGGTGCTGGTGCCCTTCTTGACCAGCACCTCGCCGTTGTGCATGGACGGTACGTGCAGGAAGCCGATGCCGCTCTTGGTGTCCAGCTTGCCCGGACCCTGCTGCGCCCAGTGCTTGCGCACCCGGTCGCCCTGCTTCTTCGCCTCACGGTCCGCCAGGACGTTGGTCCACCACAGCGAGTAGACGACGAACAGGGCGAGGATCAGCCCCGCGGTGATCAGCAGCTCGCCGAAGACGGCGATGACCGCCGCTACCCGTCCACGGCCGGGACGGCGGCTGGGCGTTGCGGGCGGGCCGGTGTGCCGGTCCTGCCGCTCGTCGTGGTCGGTGCGTGCCACCGCGTCGTACCCCTTTTTCTGGTTTCCCGGCTGTTCCCGCTCATTCGACCAGCGCGTCCGGCTTTCCCTCGCTACGCGGCCGCTCCTCGACCATCTTGCCCCAGACGATCATCCGGTAGGTGCTGGTGAACTCCGGGGTGCAGGTGGTCAGCGTGATGTACCGCCCGGGTTTGGTGAAGCCGGAGCCGGGCGGCACCGGCTTGATGACGCCCGTGTTGGACGGCGGCGTCTGCGGCAGGATGCTGCTCATCGCATAGGTGTAGTACCGGCTCTGCGTCTCGACGACGATCTCGTCGCCGGGCTTGAGGCGGTTGATGTAGCGGAACGGCTCGCCATGGGTGTTGCGGTGCCCGGCGAGCGCGAAGTTGCCCTTCTTGTCCCACGGCATGGCGGTCTTCAGCGGGCTCTTGCCGTAGTGGCCGACCATGCCGCGGTCGAGGACCTTGTGCTTGTCGATGCCCTCCGCGATCGGGGCCTTCACATCCAGCTTGGGGATGTAGATGATCGCGAACCCCTGCCCGGGGGAGAAGGTGCCCGGGTCCCGCTCGTCGCCGCTCTCGTCCCACTTCTTCTGGAGGTTGTTGGCGGCGCCGTTGGCCTGCTGATGGGCGAGGATGTTCGTCCACCACAGCTGATAGGTGACGAAGAGCAGCATCACCACGCCGAGCGTGATGAACAGCTCGCCGACCACCCGGCTCGCCACCACCCCTGGGCTGTCCTTGCGCGCCCGCGCGGCGCGCTTGGCCTCCATACGGGTGCGGGGCCGGGCGTCACCGGCGCTCCCCGCGCTCCCCGCGCCCTCCGCGGCCCGTGTGGCGCCCGCCTCCGCCGTGCCGCGCCGGGCGGCGCGTGAGCCATGCTTTCCGGCGCGCTTCCCGGCCCCCTGGGCGGCCTTACGGCGGGCGGCCCGGCCACCGGGCGCGGGCTCGGGATCACCGTCCCGGTCCGCCTCGACCTTGCGCAGCAGCATGGTCCGGTCGGCGGGCGGCGCCTCCACGGCGCGCAGGGCGACCGTCTCGTCGTCGCCCCGGGACCCCACCGGGGGCAGGACGGCCGTCTCGGCGGCCTCCGGTGCGCGCGCGGACGCCTCGGCGGACCGTGGGGCCGTCTCGCCGGAGTGTGGGTACGGCCCCGGGGCGCGGATGGGCATCTGGGCGGCGTGTGCGGGCCCTGAGGGCCCCGTGGGGGCCGCACGGGCGCGTCTGCGCCCCGTGGGCGGTCCGGCCGCCTCAGCCGCCTCCTCCGGCCCCGAGGGGACTGCGCGGGCACGCCTGCGCCCGGTGGGCGGCTCGTCGGCGGCCTCCTCCGCCCCTGAGGCCGCCGTACGGGCGCGTCTGCGCCCTGTGGGCGGCTCGGCCGCCTCAGCGGCCTCCTCCGGCCCCGCGGCGGCCGGGCGGGCGCGCCGCCTGCGGCCGGTGGGCGGCGGCACGGAGAGCGACGCGGT
>NZ_JACVYG010000070.1:0-48738 GCF_014712245.1 Streptomyces sp. 5-10 | reverse complement strand
GCGTCCCGGTCCGGATCGGCGTAGACGGCTACGCTCGCGATACCGGCATCCCGGCAGGCACGGGCAACACGGACAGCGATCTCGCCACGGTTGGCGATGAGCACCTTGCGCACGATGGCTCCCTCCTTGAAACAAGCCGAGTTTAGGTACAGGCGACACCTCGCGCCGAGAAGACCCCGGGCGTGAGCTTGACCACACGGAGCGTGAACCTCGCGTTGGACGAACGTCCGGATCCCCCGTCGCTCCACGGTACGCCCGGTTTTCGCGGGCGTGGCGCGGTCCGCGATGTGGGCAAGGTCTCTGGCGTGCCGTGCTGCGGCGCTTCACGTTTCTTTGTGGAAACCCTACGAATGCCGGGCGGAAACTTTGCCACGGCGTTCAGCTCATCCGCACCTCTTGTCGGGGCGCTTACCCGTTAGTAGCGTGCTTCGGCACCGACAGAGTGGGAGGGGATCGCGGTGGCGCGCAGACCAGTGGCCGCGGTGGCGGCAGTGACGCTGATGGTCGAGGCGGTCGGCATAGCGCTGCTGAACTGGATCCTCGGCCTGGTCGTGGACCGTCAGCAGATGTCCATGGGCGGCCTGGACACCGACGCGATGTCGATCGGCACCTGGGTCGCGGGCGGCCTCTTCGGCCTCTATCTGCTGGTGTGCGGGGTGGTGCTGCTGCGCACCGCCGTGCGCGACCGCGCCCCCGGCCGCCTGGCCCGCATCCTGCTCATCACCTGTGCGGTGGTGCACGGGCTGGTGGGCGCGTTCTCGGTCGGCCTGGTGGGATGGGCGGCGTTCGCGTTCCTGATGGTGGTGCTGGGGCTGATCGTGCTGAGCCTGCTGGGGTACGAGGCGGAGCCGCCCGCCGAGCCCTCCGCCGAGCCCGCGGGCGGCGGCCAGGACGCCCCCAGCCCGGCCTGATCCGGGAAAGTTCCAGGGAAAGACCTGGGAGAAGTTCGGGGAAACGCCTAGCCGGAATTCCCTAGTCGTTCCAGAGGTCCGTGATCCGCACGTCCAGTTCGGCGAGCAGTCGGCGGAACAGCGGCAGGGACAGCCCGATCACGTTTCCGGAGTCGCCCTCGATGCCGTCGATGAACGGCGCGGAACGGCCGTCGAGGGTGAACGCGCCCGCCACGTGCAGCGGTTCGCCGCTGGCGACGTACGCCGCGATCTCCTCGTCCGTCGGCTCGCCGAAGCGGACCGTGGTGGACGCGGTGGCCGAGGTGCGGCGGCCGCTGGCCGTGTCGATCACGCAGTGCCCGGTGCGCAGCACCCCGGACCGGCCGCGCATCGACTTCCAGCGGGCGGTGGCCTCCTCGGCGTCGGCCGGTTTGCCGAGCGCCTGACCGTCCAGCTCCAGCACCGAGTCGCAGCCGACGACGAGGGAGCCGGCCGTCTCCGGAAGCCCGGCCACGGCGGTGGCTTTCGCCTCGGCCAGCACCCGGGCCAACTCGGCGGGGGTCTCGGCGCTGAGCGCGTCCTCGTCCACTCCGCTGACGATCACCTTCGGCGCCAATCCGGCCTGTCGCAGCAGCCCGAGCCGGGCGGGCGAGGCGGACGCGAGGACGAGAGTGCGCTGCGCAGTCATGCGCACCAGGGTAAGCCGCTCCCGGAGAGGGGCCGCGGGCCAGGGCCAGCTGNCCGGAGAGGGGCCGCGGGCCAGGGCCAGCTGCCCCCTCCCCGCCCCTTCCCGCAGCACCGATATGCGGCTCTGCCGCGTGGCAGGGGCTCCGCCCCCGGACCCCGAGGGCTCGGCACCTCACAGCGGTAGCTGGGGGAGCTTGAGGAGCGGGGTCTGGGGCGGAGCCCCAGTTGAGGGAAGGGGCGGGGAGGGGAAGCATCGATATGCTGCTCCGCCGCGTGGCCCGCCGCAGGCGTCACGACCCGCCGGACAGGACGTCCGCTAGGGCCACATCCCCAGGATGCACATCGCCAGCAGCACGGAGACGGTCAGCACGGTGCGGGCGCGGCGGAGCATGGCCTCGGCGCGCCGCAGTTCCTCGGGCGGCTCATCGGGCGGCTCGGACCACAGCATGAATCCGATCCTGAGGCCACAGACGCCGGGGCGCCTGAGTACGCGTACTCAGGCGCCCCGGCACGAAGGTGCCATTCGGCCCGCCGCGGTCCGCTCAGGCGGGCCAGTAGGTGGTGCGCCACGCCTTGGGGCCCGGGTGCGGCACCCGGTGGCTGGGGATGGTGCGGGCCGGGTCGGACCACTCCTCCGGATCGTCCTCGGTCTGCGCGGTGGCCATGGCGGCCGCCGCGCGTGCTCGCACCACCGCCAGAGCGGCGGCCAACTCCTCGGGGGTCGGGTTGCCCCGGACAATACGGATCATGGGAACAGCCCTTCGCTAGGGGGCTAGAGGGGGCCAGAGGGGGCTAGAGAGGGATGTTGCCGTGCTTCTTCGGGGGCAGCGCCTCGCGCTTGTTCCGCAAGGTCCGCAGACCGCGGACGATGTGGCGACGGGTCTCGGAGGGCATGATCACAGCATCCACATACCCCCGCTCGGCCGCGATATACGGATTCAGCAGGGTGTCCTCGTAGTCCGCGATCAGCTCGGTGCGGGTGGCCTCCGGATCGTCGGAGGAGGCGATGGTGCGCCGGTGGAGGATGTTGACCGCGCCCTGGGCGCCCATGACCGCGATCTGCGCGGTCGGCCAGGCCAGGTTGAGGTCCGCGCCCAGGTGCTTGGAGCCCATCACGTCGTACGCGCCACCGAACGCCTTGCGGGTGATGACCGTGATCAGCGGGACGGTGGCCTCCGCGTAGGCGAAGATCAGCTTGGCGCCGCGCCGGATGATGCCGTTGTACTCCTGGTCGGTGCCGGGCAGGAAGCCGGGCACGTCCACGAAGGTCAGGACGGGCACGTTGAACGCGTCGCAGGTGCGCACGAAGCGCGCGGCCTTCTCGGAGGCGTCGATGTCCAGGCAGCCGGCCAACTGCATCGGCTGGTTGGCCACGATGCCCACCGGGTGGCCCTCGACCCGTCCGAAACCGGTGATGATGTTGGGCGCGAAGAGCGCCTGCGTCTCCATGAACTCGTTGTCGTCCAGCACGTGCTCGATGGCCTTGTGCACGTCGTACGGCTGGTTCGCCGAGTCCGGGATGAGGGTGTCCATCTCCCGGTCCTCGTCCGAGACCTCCAGATCGGCCTCCTCGTCGGGGAAGGCCGGGGGCTGGGAGAGGTTGTTGGAGGGGAGGTAGGACAGCAGGGCCTTGACGTACTCGATGCCGTCCTTCTCGTCCCCGGCCATGTAGTGCGCGACACCGGAGGTGGTGTTGTGGGTCCGGGCGCCGCCCAGCGCCTCGAAGCCGACGTCCTCGCCCGTGACCGTCTTGATCACATCAGGGCCGGTGATGAACATGTGCGAGGTCTGGTCGACCATCACCGTGAAGTCGGTGATCGCCGGGGAGTAGACCGCCCCGCCCGCGCACGGGCCCACGACCAGGCTGATCTGCGGGATCACCCCGGAGGCGTGGGTGTTGCGGCGGAAGATCTCGCCGTACATGCCGAGGGAGACCACACCCTCCTGGATGCGGGCGCCACCGGAGTCGTTGATGCCGACGACCGGGCAGCCGGTCTTCAGCGCGAAGTCCATGACCTTGATGATCTTCTCGCCGAACACCTCCCCGAGCGCCCCGCCGAAGACCGTGAAGTCCTGGGAGAACACGGCCACCGGGCGGCCGTCGACCGTGCCGTAACCGGTGACGACCCCGTCCCCGTACGGCCGGTTCTGCTCGATGCCGAAGTTGGTCGAGCGGTGCCGGGCGAACTCGTCGAGCTCGGTGAAGGACCCCTCGTCCAGGAGGAGGTCGATGCGTTCGCGCGCGGTCAGCTTGCCCTTGGCGTGCTGCTTCTCCACCGCGCGCGCGGACCCGGCGTGGGTCGCTTCTTCGATGCGGCGCTGCAGGTCCGCGAGCTTCCCCGCGGTGGTGTGGCGGTCAGGAATCTCGGGGGCGGTCTCCGGCTCGGTGGACATCGGGATGCGGCTCCTGCTCGTCCTGGGGGTGGATACGGCGGGTCTTCAGGATCGGGGGAAGGCGGGGAACGGGGTCGTACGGGTGGGGATCGTGATCAGATGGGTCCTGTCGGGTTTCGGGGGTTCCGGACCGTTCGGCGGCTTTGCGCTGGCTGGGCTACCGGCACGTAGCGTATCGGCGGCACCGCTTGGTGGCACTGCGTCGTTGGCCACACCTCCTGACCCTAGGCTGGCCCCCATGACGCCTTCTGACACCTCAGGGAGCCCAGGTGACGCGCGCGGACGCTGGTCCGACCTGGAGCGGCCACCGCTGAACGCCGCCGCGCTGCGCCGGGGGCTGGTGCGCCCCGGCGGGCTGTGGACCGAGCTCGAGGTGGTGCGGGCGACCGGCTCGACCAATACGGATCTGGTCACCCGGGCCCGGGCCGGGGCCCCCGAGGGCGCGGTGCTCATCGCCGAGGAGCAGACCGCGGGACGCGGCCGGCTCGACCGCGCCTGGACGGCCCCGGCCCGGTCCGGGCTCTTCTTCTCCATCCTGCTACGGCCCGGCGACGCCGGCGTGCCCACCGAGCGCTGGGGCTGGCTGCCGCTGCTGGCCGGGGTCGCGGCCGCCGGGGCGCTCAGCCGTACGGCGGGCGTGGACACCGCGCTGAAGTGGCCGAACGACCTGCTGGTGACGGTCGGGGGCGAGGAGCGGAAGTTCGGCGGGATCCTCGCCGAGCGGGCCGGGGACGCGGTGGTGATCGGCATGGGGCTGAACGTTTCGCTGCGCGCCGGTGAACTTCCCGTTCCCACCGCCGGGTCGCTGGCCCTGGCGGACGCCGTCTCCACCGACCGCGATCCGCTGCTGCGGGCCGTGCTGCGCTCGATCGCGGAGTGGTACGGGGAGTGGCGCCGCTTCGAGGGCGACCCCGGGGCGAGCGGCCTCCAGGAGACGTACGCGGCGGGCTGTGCGACCCTCGGGCGCCAGGTGCGGGCCGAGCTTCCGGGCGGCCGGGAGCGGGTCGGCGAGGCGGTCGCGATCGACGGCGACGGGCGTCTGGTTCTGGCCACGGAAGGCGGGGTTCAGGAGCCGGTCTCCGCCGGGGACATCGTGCATCTACGCTCCGTACCGAGGGAGGAATGACCCTCCCGCGCGAGAGTGAGCTACGGCACACCTGACGTATCGTGGTCGCGGTCGGTCCAGCTCGGGGCGGCTGTGGACGAGCTCGGGACCGGGCCGGGAAGAGGGAACGGAAGGGCAGTGCGCAGGGATCGGACAGGGGGCGGGCGGTGACCGCCGACGACGCGGGTTCCGGTACGGCCGAGGAGCGCGAGGTGCTGGACGCCGCCGCGCCCGACGGGGCCGTACGGGACACCGGGGCGCGGGAGAGCGCCGCCGCGGAGACCCCCGACGAGGACCAGCCGGACCCCATCGCGCTCCGGCTGGAGCAGCTGATCCTCGGCGCCGAGCGGCGCTACACCCCGTTCCAGGCCGCCCGCAGCGCGGGCGTCTCGGTCGAGCTGGCCACCCGCTTCTGGCGGGCCATGGGCTTCGCCGACATCGGCCAGGCCAAGGCGCTGACCGAGGCGGACGTACTGGCGCTGCGCCGGCTGTCCGGCCTGGTGGAGGCCGGGCTGCTGAGTGAGCCGATGGCCATCCAGGTGGCGCGGTCCACCGGCCAGACCACCGCCCGGCTCGCCGACTGGCAGATCGACTCCTTCCTGGAGGGGCTCACCGACCCCCAGGAGACCGGGATGACCCGGACCGAGATCGCGTACCCGCTGGTCGAGCTGTTGCTGCCGGAGCTGGAGGAGTTCCTGGTCTACGTCTACCGGCGCCAGCTCGCGGCGGCGACCGGCCGGGTGGTCCAGGCGGCGGACGACGTCGAGATGGTGGACCGGCGGCTGGCGGTCGGCTTCGCGGACCTGGTGAGCTTCACCCGGCTGACCCGGCGGCTGGAGGAGGAGGAGCTCGGCGAGCTGGTCGAGGCGTTCGAGACCACGGCCGCCGACCTGGTGGCGGCGCACGGCGGGCGGCTGATCAAGACGCTGGGCGACGAGGTGCTCTACGCGGCCGACGACGCGGGCATCGCCGCCGAGATCGCGCTGCGCCTGATCGAGACGCTGACGCATGACGAGACGATGCCAGAGCTGCGGGTCGGGATCGCGTTCGGCACGGTCACGACGCGGATGGGCGATGTCTTCGGCACGACGGTGAACCTGGCCAGCCGGCTGACGTCCATAGCCCCCAAGAACGCGGTCCTGGTGGACGGCGCGTTCGCCGAGGAGCTGAGCCGCACCGGGGAGGCCCCGGTGTCGGAGGCGGAGGCCGCGGAGGCGGCCGCCGCGGCGGAGAAGGAGGGCGAGGAGCCGCCCTCGTACCGCTTCGCGCTGCAGCCGATGTGGCAGCGGCCGGTGCGTGGCCTCGGGGTCGTGGAGCCGTGGCTGCTGAGCCGTCGCGCGTGAGCCCGTGCGGGGCGCGCGGTGCGGGTGCGGCCGGATCGTTCCGGTGGCGCTGACCGGATCGGTGAACCGGGCGCGGTGAAGGGCCCGTTGGGCTAGCCTACGTCCGCAAGATCCACTCGGTGGATCGCAGGTCCTGTCGTCGAAGTAGCACCGTCCGCGTCCGCCCGCGGGGTGGGCCCGGCGGTGTCCAGGAGCACGTGTGACCCAGCTTTACGATTCGAGTGCTCAACGTCCGGGCGCCTTACCTCCGCCGGGCTGTCCCGCCCACGGGGAGGCCGGTGCCGAACCGCTCCACGCGCCCGAGTTCGGCGCGGACCCCTTCGCGGTCTACCGGCGGCTGCGCGAGGCCCACGGCCCGCTCGCGCCGGTGGAGCTGGACAGAGGCGTACCGGCCATGTTGTGCCTGGGGTACGACACGGCGCTGGAGGTCATGCGGCGCCCCGAGACCTTCTCCAAGGACCCCCGCCACTGGCGGGCCAGGAACGAGGGCCTGCTGCCGGAGTCCAGCTACGCCCCGCAGGTCATCAGGCCCCGGCCGCAGGTCGACTTCGTGGACGGCGAGGAGCACCGGCGGCTGCGCGGCGCCATCGAGGACACCACCGGCCGGATCGACTCCAGCGCCCTGCGGAACTATGTCGAGCGCATCGCCGACTCGCTGATCGACCAGTTCTGCGAGGCGGGCGAGGCCGAGCTGATCGGGGCGTACTGCGCACTGGTCCCGATCATGGTGACCAGCCAGCTCTTCGGCTGCCCGCAGGAGATCATGGATCGGCTGCTGCGGGGTGTGGCGGCGTTCATCGACGGCTCGGACCCCTCGGGCGGGGACCGGACCTCGGGCGCGGCGCTGCGCGAGCTGATCGACCTCAAGCGGCGCGAGCCGGGCGCCGACATCACCTCCTGGCTGATCGCCCACCCGGCGCGGCTGAGCGACGAGGAGCTGGTCGAGCAGCTTCTGCTGCTGATCGGGATGGTGACCGGGGTGGTGCCCGGCCTGATCGGCAACGCCCTGCGGGTGCTGCTCACCGACGAGCGGTTCTCGGGCGAGCTGATGGGCGGCAGCATGCTCGTCGAGGACGCCCTCGACGAGGTGCTGTGGACGGACCCGCCGCTGGCCAACCTGGGGCTCTACTTCCCGGTGCACGACACCAACCTCGCCGGGAAGCGGCTGCGCGCGGGCGACGCCGTGATGATCAGCTTCGCGGCGACCAACCGGGACGCTCTGCTGAGGTCCCCGCACAAGCAGGGCAACCGGGCCCATCTGGCGTTCGGCGCGGGCGCCCACGCGTGCCCCGGCCGGTCCTCGGCCCGGCTGATCGCCTCCGTCGCGCTGGAGAAGCTGCTGGACCGGATCCCCGATCTCGCGCTCGCCGGGGAGGTCGAGGAGCTGAGGTGGCTGTCCGGGATCTTCGTACGGGGGGTGATCACGCTGCCGGTGCGGTTCGCTCCCGTTCCCAGGCCGGGGAGCCGGCGCGGGGCGCCGCCCGCCGCCCGCCCCGGGGAGCCGGGTCCGCAGGGTCAGCCGGGCGCGCAGGGACAGCCGGGGCCGCTGGGTCAGCCGGGGCCGCTGGGCCAGCGGCAGGAGGCGCCTCCGGGGACGCCTCCGCCGCCGCCCATCCCGCCGATCTCGCTGCCGTTCGCCACCGACGCGGCGTCCGCGGCTGAACCCCCGACGGGGGCGGGGCCGGGGCCGGAGTCGGAGCAGCAGGCGGAGGACGGGCAGAAGCAGCAGTCGATCCTGCTGGGTTTCCTGAACCGGTGGCGGCGGGCGCGCTAGGCGCTCCGCGGGAAGTGGCGCAAGGTGCGGTCGTTCATCCGCGGCCGCGTAACCGCACCGGGCTTCAACGAGGTCGCTCAGGCCCTGTCCGGGGGCTCACCGGTTCCGCGCGCCCCGGGGAGCTGGAATGATCGCGGGCAGTGTGTTCACGGTCGTTAACCGGGAGGGTGCGTGATGAGTGAGCAGCGGTACGGGGAGTGGGTCGCGGTCCGCAGGGACGGCTTCGTGGCCGAGCTGGTGCTGGACCGGCCCAAGGCCATGAACGCCGTCTCGTCGGAGATGGCGCGCTCCATCGCGGCGGCCTGCGCGGCGCTGTCCGAGGACCGCGACGTCCGGGCCGTGGTGCTGACCTCGACCCATGAGCGGGCCTTCTGCGTGGGCGCCGACCTCAAGGAGCGCAACTCGCTCACCGACGCCGAGATGATGCGGCACCGGCCGGTCTCCCGCGCCGCCTACACCGGGGTGCTGGAGCTGCCGATGCCCGCCATCGCCGCGGTGCACGGCTATGCGCTGGGCGGCGGCTTCGAGCTGGCCCTGTCGTGTGACGTGATCGTGGCCGACCCCACCGCCGTGGTGGGGCTGCCCGAGGTGTCGGTCGGGGTGATCCCGGGCGGCGGCGGCACCCAGCTGCTGCCGCGCCGGGTGGGCGCCGCGCGCGCCGCCGAGCTGATCTTCTCCGCACGCCGGGTGGCCGCGGCTGAGGCCCACGCCCTGGGCCTGGTGGACCGGCTGACGGCGGAGGGCGAGGACCGGGCGGAGGCGCTGGAGCTGGCCCGGGGCATCGCCGCGAACTCCCCGGTCGGCGTGCGGGCCGCCAAGAAGGCGCTGCGGCTGGGGCAGGGGCTCGATCTGCGGGCCGGCCTTGAGGTCGAGGACGCGGCGTGGCGGACGGTGGCCTTCTCGGGGGACCGCGCGGAGGGTGTGGCGGCGTTCAACGAGAAGCGACCGGCGAACTGGCCGGGGGAGTGACGGACCCGGACCGGGCGGCGTACCGGGGACCGGGGACCGGGGTACCCGACCGGGGAGTACCGAGGACCGGGGAGTACTGAGGAGCGGGGAGTACCGAGGAACGGATCCCGACCGGAGAGTACCCCGACCGGGGAGTACCCCGACCGGGGGAGTAGCGAGCCCGGACCGGGGAAGCTGACCGAATCCGGGGAATGGCCCCGGCCCGGGGGGAGCGATACGGCCACCGGGGGTGACCGTTCGCTCGGATACCCGGGGTGAACGGCCCGCAGCGGATTGTTCTCGACGTTCTTACGCTGGAGAGCAGAGCGAACGATGCATGGCCGTGAGGAATGCGAGGCCGTCGTGACGGACAACGGGGAGATCGGCGGACGGCCCGGCGGGGTCGACGGACGATTGCGGGCGGTCGTACGGCTCGCTCAGGAGATGGCGGCGGCGCACACCCCGCAGGAGTCGGTGGGCGCGGCGGCCGAGGCGGCCCGCCGCGCCCTCGACGGCAGCTTCGCGGCGATCTCGGTGTGGGAGCGGGAGCGGGGGCGGCTGCGGGTCCTGGTGAACGTGGGCGAGCTGATGACGGGCGAGGAGCGGCTGCCGGAGGACGAGTCGTACCCGGTGCACGACTTCCCGGAGATCGCCGAATTCCTGCATGAGCACTGGGCCGCGGGCGGGGAGCCGCACGCCTGGGTCGAGACGGCCGAGGGCGTGGGCACAGGAACCGGCACCGGCAACGGCACCGGCTCGGCCCCGCCCGGCGGCAGCTGGGGGAGGGTGGCGGCGTTGCGGCGGCGCGGCCGCGGCAGCTGTGTGGTGGCCCCGATCGTGCTGCACGGGCGGGCGTGGGGCGAGCTGTACGTGGCCCGGGCGGCCGGACGGCCCGTCTTCGACCGCGACGACGCCGACTTCGCGACCGTGCTGGCCTCGGTGACCGCCGCCGGGCTGGCCCAGACCGAGCGCCTGGAGGAGGCCCGCCGCCTCGCCTTCACCGATCCGCTGACCGGTCTCGGCAACCGGCGGGCGGTGGACATACGGCTGGACGAGGCGCTGGAGGCGTACCACGCCGACGGCACGGTGGTGAGCCTGGTGGTCTGCGACCTCAACGGCCTCAAACGGGTGAACGACACGCTCGGCCACGCGGTCGGGGATCGCTTGCTGGAACGATTCGGCTCATTGCTGTCTATATGTGGCGCGATGCTGCCCGGGGCGCTGGTGGCGCGGCTGGGCGGCGATGAGTTCTGCCTGCTGGGGGTGGGGCCCCCGGCGGACGAGGTGGTCCGGGTGGCCGATGAACTGTGCCGGCGGGCGGCGGAGCTGGAGCTGGGCGAGGGGGTGGCCTGCGGGATCGCCTCCACGGGCGATCCGATCGGCCCGGTGCCGTCGGCCCGCCGCCTCTTCCGCCTGGCGGACGCGGCCCAGTACCGGGCGAAGGCGGCTCGGTCGCAGAAGCCGGTTGTGGCGGGCCGGGACGGTGGTGCCGAGGACGCGGTGATCCGCCTCGCCGACACGTCTCCCGCTCACCCCCCAGAACGCCGCCGCTTCCGAGGCCGCCGCTAACCCCCACCGGGGCTGCGCCCCGGTCCCCGGTCCGGACGGGGCCGCGCCCCTGAGCCCCGGCGCGGCGGGTGCGGTGCGTTTCCTTCCCCACCCCGCCCCTTCCCGAATCCGGGGTCAGGCCCCCGGCCCCCCACCGGGGCTCCGCCCCGGCCCCACCGGGGCTCCGCCCCGGCCCCGGCGGGGTTGCGCCCCTTGGTGCCTGTGGGGCAGGGGCGGGAGGCCCATGTGTCAGGCTCTCCGGCAGTTGAGGAGCGGGGTTGGGGGCGGAGCCCCGTGTCTTCAGCCGCTCCGGCGATTGAGGAGCGGGGGCCGGGGCCTGGCCCCGGTTCGGGGAGGGGCGGGGTGGGGGAGGACAGCGGGGTGACAGGTGGGGTTTCACTCTCTAGGGTGCCTGAATATGGATATGCACACTGTGGTGGTGGGGACGTCCGGAACGACCGCCGACGATGTCATCGCCGTAGCCCGCGGCACCGCGCGGATCGAGATCTCCGAGGCGGCGCTCGACGCCGTCTCCGCGGCGCGGCAGGTGATCGACGACCTCGCGGCCAAGCCCGAGCCCGTCTACGGCGTTTCCACCGGCTTCGGCGCGCTCGCCGTGCGCCACATCAGCCCCGAGCTGCGCGCCCAGCTCCAGCGCAACATCGTGCGCTCGCACGCCGCCGGCATGGGCGCGCGGGTGGAGCGCGAGGTGGTGCGGGCGCTGATGTTCCTGCGGCTCAAGACGCTCGCGTCCGGCCGCACCGGCGTCCGCCCCGTCGTGGTCCGGACGATGGCCGCGCTCCTCAACGCGGGGATCACCCCCGTCGTGCACGAATACGGCTCGCTGGGCTGCTCCGGCGACCTGGCGCCGCTGTCCCACTGCGCGCTGGCGCTCATGGGCGAGGGCGAGGCCGAGGGGCCCGACGAAACCGTGCGGCCCGCCGCCGAGTTGCTGGCCGAGCACGGCATCGAGCCGGTCGAGCTCCGCGAGAAGGAGGGGCTCGCGCTGCTCAACGGCACGGACGGCATGCTCGGCATGCTGATCATGGCCTGCGCCGACCTCGCCCGGCTCTTCACCGTCGCCGACGTGACCGCCGCCCTCTCCCTGGAGGCGCTGCTCGGCACGGACCGCGTCCTCGCGCCCGAGCTGCACGCCATCCGCCCCCACCCGGGGCAGGCCGCCAGCGCCGCCAACATGCTGCGGGTGCTGGCCGGTTCGGGGCTCACCGGGCACCACCAGGACGATGCGCCGCGCGTCCAGGACGCGTACTCGATCCGCTGCGCCCCGCAGGTCGCGGGCGCCGGCCGGGACACCCTCGCACACGCCCGGCTGGTCGCCGAGCGCGAGCTGGCCTCCGCCGTGGACAACCCCGTGGTGCTGCCCGACGGGCGAGTGGAGTCCAACGGCAACTTCCACGGCGCGCCCGTCGCGTACGTCCTGGACTT
Organism: Streptomyces sp. 5-10; assembly: GCF_014712245.1. Lineage (NCBI taxonomy): Bacteria > Bacillati > Actinomycetota > Actinomycetes > Kitasatosporales > Streptomycetaceae > Streptomyces > Streptomyces sp. 5-10. The sequence continues at coordinate 36,603 of NZ_JACVYG010000070.1, read as the reverse complement.
CCTGGCCGTCGCGGCCGCCGACCTCGCCTCGATCGCCGAGCGCCGCACCGACCGGCTGCTGGACAAGAACCGCTCCCACGGGCTGCCGCCCTTCCTGGCCGGCGACCCGGGCGTGGACTCCGGGCTGATGATCGCCCAGTACACCCAGGCCGCGCTGGTGAGCGAGATGAAGCGGCTCGCGGTGCCCGCCTCGGTCGACTCCATCCCGTCCTCCGCGATGCAGGAGGACCATGTCTCGATGGGCTGGTCGGCGGCGCGCAAGCTGCGCACGGCGGTGGACAACCTGGCCCGCGTCCTGGCCGTCGAGCTGGTCGCCGCCACCCGGGGCATCGAGCTGCGCCAGGGTCTGGAGCCCGCGCCCGCGAGCCGGGCGGTGCTGGCGGCGGTGCGCCGGGCGGGCGTCGAGGGGCCGGGCGAGGACCGCTATCTGGCGCCCGACTTGGCGGCGGCGGACGCGTTCGTACGATCCGGAGAGCTGATCGAGGCCGTGGAGTCGGTCACTGGTCCCCTGGACTGAACCGGACCGGGGGCTGGTACGCCCCCGGGCGGAGGGGCCGGTACGCCCCCGGGCGAGGCCGGTACGCCCCCAAGCGGAGGCGCTGAGCGCGTCGGGCGAAGTCCGCTACGGTTCCCCGCGCCCCGCGAAGGGGCGCGCGGCTGTGTCGATATGCGGCTCCGCCGCGTGGGACCAGCCACGACGGCGCCGCAGACGGCCGACGACGCATCGCAGCACTTCCAGCGGAGCGCTTAGTACGCCTCCGGGCGGGTGCGCCGCACGGAGGCGGTCACCATCGCCACGCCCAGCCCCAGGAAGGCCGTGCCGCCGAAGAGATACGGGGTGACGTCCACGCTGCCGGTATCGGCCAGATCCCCGTCGGGCACGGCCTCGGTCCTGGGCCCGGACCCGGGCGAGCCCTCGGAGGTCCGCGAGGACGACGAGGACGACGAGGACGATCCCGGGTCCTCCACCGTGGCGTTGGCGGACGGGACGAACCACAGGGCGCACAGCAGCGAACCGGCAGCGGCGGCGGTCAGCAGCGGTCGGCGTGCGGACAACGGCATCCTCCTTGAGGCTGCGGCAAATTGACCCCGTGCGCCGATCGTAGTGACAACTGCGGGTCGCGCGGAAGCGAGACGGGTCGGCCCCCTAACCTCCGTCGCATGACGAGTACCGATACATCACGGTTTGTTCGGCTTCGCGTGGAGCTCGTAGTCGAGATCACCGATGCGGACCGGCTGCGGCGCGCGACGTACGAGCGGATCGACGGCGACGAGTCCATGGCCGCGGAGGAACGGGGCCACGCACGCCGCATGGTGGAGTCGGACGAGGCCGAGGCGCTGGCCTATCTGATCGAGCCGTTCGAGCTGGTGGAGGAGGTGCCGGGGGTCGAACTGGCCCAGGCGTCCTGGAGCAGCGAGCACATCGACTACGACCCGCGCGCCGCCGAGTGGTCCGGGGCCTTCGCCGACCTGGACGAGGACGATTGAGGGACGGCTGAGCCCGGAGGGGCGCATTCCGGGCGGCGAAGACGGCTGAGCCGTGCCGGTCCGGGTGCCGACGGGTCTTACGCTTGACTGGCGCCTTCGCCGAGTGGTCTCGCGCACAGTTTTACTGTGCGTGGAACCGACCAAAAGGTACAGGCGTTCTTATCGGGCAGGTCCGGGGTTTCTGGGGTCCAGATCAAGATCCAGGTCAAATGGAGAAGCGTGTGATGACGGACGGCAAGCGCCGTAAGGGGCTGGTGGCCGTGGCCGCCGTGCTCGGCGGCGTACTCACTCTCGCCGCGTGCGGCGGGGATGGCGGTGGCGACGACGCCAAGAACGACGGGCACAAGTCGCAGTCGCAGGTCGACGAGGCGGCGGCCAAGGACGCGTCGGACGCCCACATCAAGATCACGCCGAAGGCCGGTGCGACGAACGCGGGCATCAACAGTGACACCAAGGTCACGGTGAGTGGCGGCAAGCTCACCTCCGTCACGATGACGTCCGCGGCGACCGGCAACACCGTGGCCGGGACCATATCGCCCGACAAGACGTCCTGGAAGCCGAGCGGGCAGCTGGAGCGGGCCACCCAGTACAAGATCAGGGCGTCCGCCGAGGACTCCAAGGGCCGTAAGGCGACCGAGAACTCGTCCTTCACCACCGTCTCGCCCTCCAACAGCTTCATCGGCAACTTCACGCCGGAGGACGGCTCCACGGTCGGCGTGGGCATGCCGGTGTCCATCCGCTTCGACAAGGCGGTGACCAACAAGAAGGACGTCGAGTCCCACATCAAGGTCACCTCCAGCAGCGGCCAGCAGGTGGTCGGCCACTGGTTCGGCGCCGACCGGCTCGACCTGCGCCCGAAGGACTACTGGAAGGCGGGCTCGAACGTCTCCCTGAAGCTGGACCTGGACGGCGTCGAGGCGTCGCCCGGTGTCAAGGGCGTCCAGGAGAAGACGGTCAACTTCAAGATCGGCCACTCCCAGGTCTCCACGGTCGACGCCGAGTCCAAGGAGATGAAGGTCGTCCGCGACGGCAAGCTGCTCAAGACCATCAAGATCTCGGCCGGCAGCCCCGAGAACACGACCTACAACGGTCAGATGGTGATCTCCGAGAAGTTCAAGGAGACCCGGATGAACGGTGCGACGGTCGGCTTCACCGACGACGACGGCAAGGGCGAGTACGACATCAAGGACGTGCCCCACGCGATGCGGCTGTCCACCTCGGGCACCTTCATTCACGGCAACTACTGGGGCGCCAAGTCCATCTTCGGCAACGTCAACACCAGCCACGGCTGCGTCGGTCTGTCGGACACCAAGGGCGCGGGCGACCCCAACACGGACGGCGCCTGGTTCTACAACAACTCCCAGGTCGGTGACGTCGTCATCGTGAAGAACTCCAAGGACAAGACCATCCAGCCGGACAACGGCCTCAACGGATGGAACATGGACTGGAGCCAGTGGGTGGCCGGAAGCGCGGTCGGCAGCGCCTGACACACCCTCTCCTCACCACCGCCGGGCGGCGGTCGGCCCCAGGGCCGGCCGCCGCCCGGCTTTGTGCGGAGGGTGCGGAGGCTCTGTGTCGCGGCCCGGAAGCCGGGTGCCGCGTTCACGGCCCGTCGACGAACCGGTGCCCGCCGTAGCGGTCCCGCGCCGAGTGGCGTGACGCCCGGGCCGGAGGAGAATGGGCCATGGGGGCATCCCGTACCGGCCGCACCCGGCCGGAAGTGGCGACACGGAGGCGGCCCCATGCCCGAAGTCACGTCCTATCAGCCCGGAACGCCCTGCTGGATCGATCTGATGGTCCCCGACCAACAGGCCGCCCTGGACTTCTACTCCGGGCTGTTCGGCTGGGAGGGAGAGATCGGCCCTCCGGAGACCGGCGGCTATGCGACCTGGACCCTGAGGGGCAAGCCCGTCGCGGGGGTGATGTCCGCGCGGTCGATGGGCGAGGAGGCCCCGCCGCCGACCGTCTGGACCACCTACTTCTGCTCCGCCGACGCCCAGGCCACCTCCGAGTCCATCAGCCGGGCCGGGGGCACCGTGCTGATGCCGGTCATGGATGTGATGGACCTCGGGCGGATGCTGGTGGCGGCCGACCCGCTGGGAGCCGTCTTCGGCATCTGGCAGCCGCTCGGCTTCACCGGCGCGGGCCTCGTCAACGAGCCGGGCACGCTGATCTGGAACGAGCTCAACACCACCGACCGGGAGGCGGCTTCGGCCTTCTACGCGGAGGCGCTGGGCGTGGAGTCGACCCCCGTGGAGGGCGAGGGCGCCGAGGGCTATTTCGAGCTCTCCGTCGACGGCCGCACGGTCGGCGGGCTCCAGCCGCTGCGGGAGGGGATGCCGCCGGAGGTGCCCCCGCACTGGCTGGTCTACTTCGCCGTCGAGGACACCGACCGCCTTTCGGCCAAGGTGTCCGCCGAGGGCGGCACGGTCCTCCGGCCGCCGTACGACATGGTCGCGGGCCGTATGTCGGTGGTGAAGGATCCGCAGGGGGCGCCGTTCGCCCTGATCGCCCCGAAGCCCATGAGTTGAGCCGGCGTGAGGCCCCTGGACCCCGGGGCCTGGGGCGGAGCCCCAGTTGAGGCAACCGGTGCGGTTCGGGTGCGCCCCGAAGGGGCGCGGGGCTGTGTCGATGTGCGGCTCCGCCGCGCGGGCGCGACCGGCCACGACGCAGCCGAAGATGAACGACCGCACCTCGTGGCACTTCCCGTGGAGCGCTTAGCCCCGCTTGAGGACGAAGTAGCCGGAGGTGGAGCCGACGGGCGTGTACGAGCTGCCCGGGTGGAGCTGCCCGGCGTACTCGATCACCTGCCGCTCGGTGCGCTCCGGCGGCTCCTGGAGGGCTATGTAGTCCGGCCGTATGCCCTGCGTGGCGCCGACCCACAGCACCCGGCAGCGGCTGGTGAGCCGGCTTATCGGCCCGACGTTGGCCTCCACCGTCGCCCCGTCCGGGATCCGGTCCAGCAGCCGCTCCACCGCCCGCGTCTGGGGCGACTTGTCGTACGTGGCGCCCTGGGTGAGGCCGTACAGCGGCATGGAGGACGACAGCGCCAGGGCCGCGCCGCACACCGCCGCGGGCAGCTGACGGGCGTACGAGGCGAGCCAGGGCCGGTCGGTGTCGCGGACCCGGTCCAGGGCGTCCACCAGGGCCAGCATGACGACCGGCATCAGCACCGCGCTGTAGTGCCAGTCCGTGCCCCAGTAGTGGTCGTCGTGGGAGAGGAAGCGCCAGCCGAGGGTGGGCACGGCGGCCAGCAGCAGCGGGGAGCGCAGCGCCAGCAGCCCGGTGGTCGGCAGCAGGATCCACAGCAGGGTGCGCAGCGCGGTGCCGAACGGGATCGTGCCGGTCTGCTCGCCACCGCTGCCGACCTTGTCCCAATAGTCGTACGAACCAGCGCCGTTGAAGCCGGGGATGACGACGCCGAGCGCGAGCGCCGAGGCCGCGATGCCGAAGCCCATCAGCGCGACGGCGAGCGGGACGGCGCGGGGCCCGCGCTCGGGGTCGCGCCGGGCGCGGATCCAGACGACCGCGCCGATCGCGGCCACCGTGGCGCCCATGTCCTCCTTGACGAAGACCAGCGGGGCGGCCCACAGCAGCGCCGCGTACCAGCGCCCGCGGATCACCGCCTCCAGGGAGAAGGCGATGAGCGGAACGGCGAAGCAGATCTCGTGGAAGTCGAAGTCCACGGCGCGCTGGAGGCCCCAGGACACCCCGTAGGCGATGCCGATCGCGAGCCCCCGGCCGCGCCCCAGCAGCCGGGCGGCGACGCGGGTGACGGGGACGGCGGAGACGGCGAACAGCGCCGCCTGCGCGACCAGCAGGGTGACCGGGCCGGGGAAGAGCCGGTAGACGGGGCCGAGCAGGGCCGTTATGGGGCTGAAGTGGTCGCCGAGGATATTGGCGCCGGGGCCCTTGAGATCGGCTATGGGGGCCCGGAAGTGCGCGTACGCCCGTATCGCCTGCTCGAAGATGCCCAGGTCCCAGGACATGGTGGCCATGCGGCGGTAGCGGCAGACCGACAGCGCCGTGAAGGCGGCGAAGAGGGCGAGGGCCAGCCAGTACGGATCGGCCTTCGGATGCCGCAGTACGCCTGCCCTCGCGAGAAGCCGGGTACGCCCCCCGATGACGGCGGTCGCCCCCTCGGCGCCGGTGCCGGGCGGAGCGGTTGCGGCCGTGTCCATCCAGGGTCCTTATCGTGTGGGCGGTCTGTGCGAAAAGATACGCGAAGGGGGCGGGAAGGTTGCAGGGACGGTTTCGCATACCGATGCGAAGTTCCGCGGCGGTGCTGGCGGCGCTGCTGGCGGTCGGCGGCTGCAAGGCCGGTGACCAGGACGGCAAGGGCGCTGACGAGGGCGGGAGCGGTTCCAGTCGGCCCGCGGCGTCCGGCTCGGCCCTGGCGGCTGTGTCCTCGCTCACAGTCAAGGGCCGTGCGCCGAAGACGGGTTACGAGCGGAGCGAGTTCGGCAGCTCGTGGGTGGACACCGACGACAACGGCTGTGGGACCCGCGACGACATCCTCAAGCGGGACCTGAAGGACGTGAGGTTCCGCGACGGCCACTGCCTGGTCGCCTCGGGCACGCTCACCGACGATCCGTACACCGGCCGCGATGTCCGGTTCGTCCGCGGCCGCAGCAAGGTGGACATCGACCATGTGGTCGCGCTGTCGGACGCCTGGCAGAAGGGCGCCCAGAAGTGGGACCGGGACAAGCGCCTGGAGTTCGCCAACGATCCGCTCAATCTGATCGCCGTGGACGCCTCCGCCAACCGCCGTAAGGGCGACGGCGACGCGGCGACCTGGCTGCCGCCCAACAAGGCGTACCGCTGTGACTATGTGGCGCGCCAGGTGGCGGTGAAGAAGGCGTACGGGCTGTGGGTGACCGGGGCCGAGAAGAGCGCGATGACGCGGGTGTTGGGCGGCTGCCCCCACACGAAGCTGCCCGCGCGCTCGGGCGGGCGGTAGCTCGCGGAGGCCGGCGGCGGTCACCGCGGTTCCGGGCGACCGGCGGCGGCCACCGGTTCCGGGCGACCGCGGCGGCCACCGGTTCCGGGCGACCGCGGCGGCCACCGGTTCCGGACGACCGGCGGCGGGCCGGGAGCCGGAGGCTGACCAAGAGCGTGGTGAATCGTTGTCCAAGCAGTGGCCTAGGCCGCGCCGACTTCATACCATCGATCAACGCCAGATCGTTTGTCGCGCCGCACGATCTCTGCCGGGAGGCTCAATGATCCGCCGCCGTACTGCGCTCTCCGTCTCCGCCGCGTCCGCGCTGCTGCTCTCCGCGCCGCTGATCACCGCGTGCGGCGACGCCCCGCGGCCCGGTGCCGCGGCGGTCCTGGACGGTGGCCGGATCACCGTCTCCGAGCTCCAGGCGCAGGTCAAGGCCGTCCGCCAGGCTCAGGGCAGTGACCCGAGGGCGGCTCAGATGGTCGCGGGCAGCGGTCGGCTGGGCCAGGACACGCTGATCCGGATGATCCAGTTCCGGGTGATTGAGCGGGCCGGAAAGGACAACGGGATCCACCCCACCCGCCGCGAGGTCCAGCGCGCCCGCTCCGCCGCCGAGAAGCAGAGCGGCGGGGCCACCGCCCTGCGCGCCCTGTACCTCCAGCAGGGCATCGCGCCCGGCGGGATCGACGAGGCGGTCCGGATGGACCTCACGCGCAACGCGCTGCTGCGCAAGCTCGGCACCTCCAAGGTCAACGAGGTGTTCACCCGGACCTCCAAGGCGCTCGACATCCGGGTGAACCCCCGCTACGGAAAGTGGGACAACACCCAGGGCACCGCCGTCCTGGCCAAGGAGGCCTGGCTGCGCACCACCGGCGGTACTCCCGCGCGGGCGTAAGTTACGTTGCAAGGGTGACCGCACCTGACTCGCCCGTCCCCGCCGACGCCGCCGCCCCCACCGGGCGCATCGTCCTCCTCACCACCAGCCACCGGGTGGCGCCCGGGCTGCTGTCCTGGCCCGCCTGGCAGGCGCTGCGCGGTGCCGACCGGGTGCTCTCCGGCGATCCCGACCACCCGCAGCTGCCCTATCTGCGGGACGCGGGCGTCGAGGTGGCGCCGGGCGCACCGGGCGCGCGCGAACTGGTCGACTACTGCGTGGCGGAGGGCGGCCGCACGGCCGTCGTGATCACCTCGGCCGAGGGCGAGTCCGAGCTGACCGACGGGCTGGCGCGGCTGGCCGGATCCGGCCGGGAGGCGATGCCGGACCTGGAGCTGCTGCCCGGTTCCTACGATCTGCCGGGCGCGCGGCTGCTCGATCTGGTGCAGGTCATGGACCGGATCCGCGCCGAGTGCCCGTGGAGCGGCACCCGGACCAACGAGGAACTGGTGAAGTACGGCATCGAGGAGGCGTACGAGCTCGTCGAGGCCATCGAGGAGGGCGACCGCGAGGCGCTGCTCGAGGAGCTCGGCGATGTGCTGCTCCAGGTCGTCTTCCACGCCCGGATCGCCCAGGACGACCCCGAGCACCCGTTCTCGATCGACGATGTGGCGGGCGGCATCGTGGACAAGCTGATCCACCGCCACCCCCATGTCTTCGGCGACGAGGCCGCCGAGACCCCGGAGGACGTCCGGCGCCACTGGCTGCGGACCAAGGCGGCCGAGAAGCGGCGCGATTCGGTCACCGAAGGGGTGCCGCTCGGTCAGCCCTCGCTCGCGCTGACCGCCAAGCTGGCCTCCCGCGCCCGGACGGCCGGGCTCGACGTGGTGCTGCCGGACGGGGCGGGCATCGGCTACGAGCTGCTGGCGCTCGCGGTGCGGGCCGAGGCGGACGGCGTGGACCCGGAGGCGGCGCTGCGCGCGGCGGCCCGCGCCTACCGCGACGCGATCCGGGCGGCGGAGGCGTCCACGGCGCGGTGACGCGGGGGCTCCCCGATGACGCGGGCTCCCGGATGACCCGGGCTCCCGGATGACGCGGGCTTCCGGATGACCCGGGCGGTGACGCGGGGACGGGTGTGACTCCCCTGTGGCCGGAGTGATATCCGGGCGGGCCCGGGTACCCGGCCGCCATGGATACGTACACCGAGGATCTCGCCGTGACCCGGGACCTGCTGGTCGGGACGGGGCCGCTCATCGTCGGGCTGGTGGTCGTGATCCTGTGCTTCGGGGCCGTGTGGTGGGGGATACGGCTACGGGCCCGTGAGCCGGTCCCGCCCCAGCAGCCGCAACGCCGCGCCGGTTCCTGGCAGACGGCCCAGGAGGCCGACCACGAGGCGCGGGCGGCGGGCCATGGCCCGGGGCACCAGGACGACGAGGACAGCGTCGGCTATGTCACCCAGAACCGGGAGCCCGATGAGCTGCGCCGGGACGGCAGCCGCCGGCTCCCGTACGACCTGGGCGGCTCCGGGACCCGGGACTCCGGCAGGGGCGGCACCGAGGACCGGCCCACCTGGCGCCCGGGCAGCAGCGGCTCGTTCGGCAACGGCTGAGGCGCACGAGGCGCCGGACACACGGGACGTACGTACGACGCGGGCCCGCCACCGGTGGTGTCCGGTGCCGGGCCCGCGTGCGGTCGTGCGTGTGGTGGTGCGTCCGCCCGTGCGTGGGGCAGCGCGGAGATCAGCCCCTGACGGGCACCGGCTCCAGCGTGGCGCGGAAGTGGCGCAGGATCGGCGACTGGTCGGTGATCCGGAAGCCGTACACCTGGTCCGCGTTCTTGGCGATCTTCGCGAGCGTCTCGCCCACGTGGTCGTAGTGGCTGCGGGTGTAGACCCGTCGCGGCAGGGCGAGCCTGACCAGCTCGTACGGCGCGCTCTTGATCGGGTTGCCGTGCTCGTCCTCCTCACCGAGGTAGAGCGACCCCAGCTCGGCCGAGCGGATGCCGCCCTCCAGGTAGAGCTGGCAGGCCAGGGCGTGGCCGGGGTAGTGGTGCGGCGGGATGTGCGGCAGCAACCGCCCGGCGTTGAGGTAGAGCGCGTGCATGCCCGGCGGCTCGACGATGTCCACGCCCGCGGCGCGGACCCGGTGGGCGAGGTGGGAGGCGATCTCGGCGCGCTCGGCGAGATAGCTCGGCTCGGTCACCTCGGTCAGCCCCTGCGCCATCATGTCGAGGTCGCGCCCGGCCAGACCGCCGTAGGTCGCGAACCCCTCGGTGGCGATGAGGAGCAGCTCGCACTTCTGCGCGAGCTCCGGGTCGTTGGTGCCGATGAAGCCGCCGATGTGGACGATGCCGTCCTTCTTGGCGCTCATCATGCAGCCGTCCGTCAGGCGGAACGCCTCCTCCGCGACCTGCCGGGGGGTGCGGTCGCGGTAGCCCTCCTCATGACGGGTGACCAGCCAGGCGTTCTCGGCGAACCGGGCGGCGTCCAGGAAGAGCGGCACCCCGTGCTGACGGCACAGGGCGGCCGTCCGCTTGAGGTTCTCCATGGAGACGGGCTGGCCGCCGCCGCCGTTGTTGGTGATGGTCATGACGACCACGGCGACCCGGGAGCCGTCGGGTCCGGACAGCGTCCGGGCGAGCGCGTCCAGGTCGATGTTGCCCTTGAACGGGTCGGTGCTGTCGAGGTTCTTGGCCTCGGGGCACGGCAGGTCGCGCGCCTCGGCGTCGTTCAGCTCGACATTGGCCCGGGTGGTGTCGAAGTGGGTGTTCGACAGCACGAGGTTGCCGCGCTCCAGCAGGGTGGTGAACAGCACGCGCTCGGCGGCGCGCCCCTGGTGGGCGGGGAGGATATGGGCGTAGCCGGTGAGCTCGGTGACCGTCTCGTGGAAGCGGTAGAACGAGCGGGAGCCCGAGTAGGACTCGTCGCCCGCCATCCCCGCGGCGAGCTGGGCGGCGGAGAGGGCTCCGGTGCCCGAGTCGGTGAGGAGGTCGATGGTCACCTCTTCGGCGCGCAGGTCGAAGAGGTTGTAGTTGACACGCTTCAGCGCGGCTTCGCGCTGCTGCCGTGTGGTGACGGGTATCGGTTCGACGACCTTGATCCTGTACGGCTCCACGCTGCCCCTGCTCCTGTCTGTTCGTCGTTCGGTGTTTCGGCGTGCTCGGCTTGCTCGGCGTGCGGTGTCCCGGAGTTCGGTGTCCCGGCGTGCTCGGCGTGCTCGGAGTTCGGTGTTCCGGCGGAGTTACAGTCGAGCCCGCACCCGGTCACGGGTGGGGACCGTCTCGCGGGGCGGCCGGGTCTCGTACGCCTCGGAGGAGACGTAGACGGTCACCCGCCGCGGCCGGCCGCGCTGGTGGACCAGTGCCAGATAGGCGATCAGCCCCACGCCGTCGCCGAGGGGGCGCGGGTTCACGGCGGCGAGCGCCCGGTCGAGGGCCGCGCTGTCCATGCCATTGCCGCGCAGCACGGCCACGGCCCGCTCCCGCGCCTCGCCGTCGTGCCGGACGTAGTCGCGGACGGGCACGTGGAGCGTGTATCCGCTGGGCAGTCCGGTCGCCGTCTCCGTGAAGGAGTGGCAGGTGAGGGCGGGGCGCCCGGTGAGCCGGTCGGCGCCCTCGCCGTCAGCGCCCCCGCCGTCGGTGAGGTCTCCGGCGGGGAGATCACCGACGGTGCGGAAGAACTCCTCCAGCCGCTCCCGGCGCGGTGCCGGGGTCATCCGGGGCAGCGAGCCCGCCTCGGCGGCGGACAGCCCGGGGTGCTTGAGGTAGACCTTCACCCGCGGGGCGTCCCAGTCGCCGAGGTCCAGGGCGAAGAACGGGAAGCCCTCCGCCCGGGGCAGCGAGTCGAACGCTTGGCCGTGGCCCAGCCTCGCCAGCGCCTCGCGGACCGTCTCGGCGGCCCGGTCGGCGCCGTTCGCCGAGGGGTTGAGGTAGACCTTGACCCCGGGGACCCCGCCGGGGCGGAGCTCCAGGGCGCACCACAGGGCCAACGGGCCCTCGGGGGAGGGTGGGAGGAACAGGTCCTCGATCCGGTCGAGCTGGTCGGTCGAGAACCCCCAGCGGTCCGCCATGGCGTGGATCGACCGCAGACCGGCCCGGCCGTTCTCCGCCAGGTCGTCCCCGCTGGAGCAGCCCGGCTCCACCAGCACCCGCAGGTCCGGGGCCCGGCCAGGCAGGAAGGCCAGGGAGAACTCCACGGGGCTGTGGTCGTCGGCGAGGAAGGTGCGCGACGGGGGTGGCAGCGCCAGCGGCTGTCCGGCCGCGGCCCCCAGACTCTCCATCAGCACTCCGGCGTACGCGGCCGTATCGGCCTCGCTCAGCCCCGCCACGTGGCACAGCCGGGTCAGCTGGCCCGTGGTGAGGTCACCCAGCAGTGCTTCACCCGAACGGAAACCGTTCATCGAACCTCCCGCTGAATCGAGAGGAACGGCTGTTTGGGTTTGGGCGGCGGGGAAACCCGGTGTTCCCGTCCTACGAGAAGATACCCGCCCCGTGGGGCGGGTATCCGGGCTCCCATCGCGTGTGCTTTCGCGAAATTAGGGTAGGTGTTCGATTGGCCGCAGGGGTGGGGGTGCGGTCGGGATATGAGTGAAACCGCTGATCGTCGACCGACAGTGATGTCGTCGGCGGCGGGAGACCTCACGACAGCTCCTCTTAGATTTTGGCCAACATAAATTGCGCAACACTGCCTACCCGTCCATTTGAACATTCATGCGGTATGAAATGGGTTCCCGATGTGACCTATATCACGCTCGCCACCAGGAGAGGAACGAACTCCACAAGCCGCCCTTCTCCTGCTTATTCTGGGTGTGGGCGCGATGGTCAACCGTGGGGATCTGTTGCTGCGTAACGGGCTGTTTATCCGTACGTATCGGAGTGAATCGGGCAGGCAGTGCGGTCAGCCCTCGGTTGAAGGGACCGGGGCGCCACGTCAGGCTCGACTCGGGTACCGCCAGCTCGATGTCCGGCAGCTTGTTGAGCAGTTTCTCGATGGCCACCACGCCGATCAGCTGAGCGGTGTCCTTGGCCGGGCAGGCGTGCGGACCGGCGCTCCATGCCAGGTGAGCGCGCTTGCTGAGCTGCTGCCGGGAGGCGGACAGCGCGGGGTCGCTGTTCGCGGCCGCGATGGAGATCAGCACCAGATCGCCCGCCCGCAGCCGGGTCCCGGCGAAGTCCACATCGGTCACCGGGTAATGCGGAGCGTAATTGGCCATCGGCGGGCTGTTCCACAGCACATCGTCGAGGGCGTCCTCGACCAGCAGCCCGGCCCCCGCGTACCGCTCGTCCGAGAGCAGGAGCAGCAGCGCGTTGGCGATGAGATTCCGCTGCGGTTCGGCGCCGGCGCCCAGCAGCAGCACCAGCTGATGAACCATTTCGCCGTCGTTCAGCTGGGCGTGGTGCTCCATAAGCCAGGAGGTGACATCGTCCCCCGGCTGCTTGCGCTTCAATGCGACGAGTTCGGCGATGCTCTGGCCGAGGACCTCGTTCGCCTTTTCGGCGTTGATGCCGTCGAACATTCCGGAAATACCGAAGATGACCCGGTCGCCGATCTCCGCCGGGCATCCGAAAAGCTCATTGAAAACAAACAGCGGCAGCAGTTTGGCATAATCATTGAGCAGATCGGCCGAGCCGCGGGAGACGAACTGGTCCATCAGATAATCCGCGACACGTTCGACATGACGGCTCAGCCGATGCGTATCCACCCGGGCCAGGCTGTCGGTCACCGCCTGACGCAGCCGCATATGCTCGGCACCGTCGGTGAACATGCAGTTCGGCCGGTACTCCAGCAAGGGGACGACCGGATTGTCCCGGGAGACCCTGCCCTCGTTGTAGTCACGCCAGCGGCGCGAGTCCTTCCGGAAGGTGTCCGGGTTCTGCAGCAGCTGGAGCGCCGCCGAGTAGTCCGTGACCAGCGTGGCCTCGACGCCCGGGGAGAGCTCTACCGGTGCGGTCGGGCCGTACGAGCGCATATACGCGTAGTAGGCACCCGGATCGGCGGTGAACTCCGGCCCGTGCAGCGGCACCCGCTTGCCACTGCCATGGGCGGGGCAGCCGGGCGGTGGCGCCACCGGAAAATCCGATTGCATGTTCATCAGGAGCTCCTAGCGGGTACGTTCCTGTAGGTAACGGACAAGCGTTATCAGCGCGTTGGCCGATGACTTCTCGTCACGTGCGTCACAGGTGACGATCGGGGTCTCGGGCAGCAGGTCGAGCGCCTCGCGCAATTCGTTGTCGGGGCGGACCGGTGTGCCGTCGAAGTGGTTGACGGAAATCGCATAGGGCAGTCCGTAGTGCTCCACCAGGTCGATCACCGGGAAGGATTCCTTGAGCCGTTCCGGGTCGACGAGGATCAGTGCCCCGAGAGCGCCTCGGGTCATGTCCTCCCACACCTGGACGAAGCGCTCCTGTCCGGGCGTGCCGAAGAGATACAGGACAAGTCTGTCGCTGAGCGTGAGCCGGCCGAAGTCCATGGCCACGGTGGTCGTGGTCTTGCCCCGGGTGCCCATGAGGTCGTCGATATGGGCTCCGGCCTGAGTCATCCGCTCCTCGGTGCGCAACGGAGGAATCTCGGACATGGTGCCGATGAACGTCGTCTTTCCGACCGCGAAATGCCCCACGACCAGGATCTTGGCCGCGATCTGCACCGCTTCGTTCAGATAGACGTCCTCATCCGAAACGGGCCTGGAGCCCATCCAGCACCTCCTGAAGGAGCGAAACGTCGACAAGCTGCGCGGGAGGCGCGGGTGCGCGGGTGACGAGGTATCCGTCCGAGGAGAGATCGGACAGCAGGACCTTCACGATGCCGATCGGAAGTCCCATGTGTCCGGCTATCTCCGCGACCGAGAGATAACCACCCGAGCACAGCTCCAAGAGCCCGCGCTTCTCCGGGTCGAGATGGCTGGGGGGTCTCTGTTCGGAGGCGGTGACCAGCGTGATCAGGTTGAACTGGTCGTTCTCCGGCAGCCCTCGACCGTTGGTGATGACGTACGGTCGCACTAATTGGGCGGATTCGGGCTCCTGCTCGCCTGGTGCCGTCATGCCTGAATTCCGGTGTTTTCGCGAGGCGGTGTGGTCAGCGCCTTGCCGAGCTGCCCGACAAGCTGCTGCATCCGGAAGGTGATGTCGGCCATGTCGACATCCGGCGCGGAGGAGACCGCCAGGTACGCGCCCTCACCCGCGGAGATGAGGAAGACCCAGCCACCGTCGAACTCGACCAAGGTCTGGCGCCACGTCATATGGGGGCCACCGCAGAAGCCGGCCATGGTGCGGCTCAGCGACTGGATGCCACTCATTGCCGCCGCGACGGTGTCGGCCTCGTCCTTTTTGACCTCTTGAGAACGGGCCATCAGCAGACCGTCGGCGGAAACCAGGATCGCATGACGAGCCCCTGGAACTTCCAGGGCGCTCTCAAGCATCCATGACAGGTCGTTGTTCACTGAGGATCATGCCCTTCCCTGTTCGGGTTTGCTGCTGAGCGGCCGGACTGTGTGCCGCGCTGGAACGCGCCCATGATCGATGCGGTTTCCTCGCTGGTCCGGGCCGCGGCAGTGGTGGAGTCCGCTCTCGGGACGATGGAAATCGCGCCCTTACGGCGACGCTTGGGCAGGCCCCCGGCGGTGGAACCGCTCACGGTGGAACTGGCCACGGCGGAACCGCTCGGCTCCGGGTGCTCGGCCGCGGCGGGAGCGTGGGTCGTCGGCTGCTCTTCCGGCTCGGGCATATTGGTCAGAAGGTCCTCGGGGAGAAGCACGACCGCGCGAACACCACCGTAGGGAGAGGCCGAATCGACGGACACCGTGAAGCCATAGCGCGCGGCGAGCACACCGATCACCGCGAAACCGAACTGCGGCGGATTGCCCAGTCCCGTTACACCGGTGGCGTGCGTGGCCGAGAGCAGCTTGTCCGCCCGGTTCTTCTCCTCCTCGTTCATACCGACGCCGGCGTCGTCGATGATGACGCAGACGCCCTTGGGGACAGTGCGGATGGTGATGTCGATGGGCGAGTCGGGCGCGGAGTAACTGGTCGCGTTGTCCAAAAGCTCGGCCAGCGCCAGCGCCACCGGTTCCACGGCCCGGCTGACCAGGGCGAAATTGCTCTGCGAGCGAATTTCCACCCGGGTGTAGTGACGGATGCGGCCCTTGGCGCTGCGCACCACGTCGTACACCGAGGCGACGGCGCGCTGCCGGCCCAGCCAGCCGTCACAGAGCACCGCGATGGACTGCGCACGCCGACCGAACTGCGAGTTCATGTGGTCGATCTCCAGGAGGTCCTGGAGGATCTGGTGCTCGCCGTACTTGTCCTGCGTCTTGGAGATGGCCAGCTGCTGCTCGTTGGCGAGGCCCTGAAGGGTACGCATGGCGGACTTCAGCGCGCTCTTGGTGGCCTCTTCGGCGCGGGTGTGGGCCTCCTGTACCGCCTCGGCGTAATTGTTCTCGAGGTCGGCCGCGCGTTTCTCTAGCTCCGCCTTCTCCTGGCGCAGATTCGCTCGCGCCTTTCGCCCGCGGATAATGGCGGTGGCGGCGAGAGGCGTGCCAGCGATCAGGGCCCAGAGCGCTGGATCCTGTAGATATTGCGTCATTGAGACTCTCTTTAAACGACTAGACCGCCAGGGACTTTAGGGAGGTGTGGTGCGTTATGCGTCTGGAAATGGTCGGAGCGGCGGTAAGTCAGCGCCCGTACGGCGCCCGCGGGTTCCGGGGACATCGCACTCGTCTTGCCGACGGCAGCGCACAGGCGTCGGTGCGCCGGAACGGCTCCGTATGCCCGACTGGCGGCATAATGCTCCTCAGAGTGGGGATCCTCTCGGCGTGATGCGCCGGATCGCCGTGTGTCTTACGCGCCCTTGGCTCGCCTGGCAAGCGCGGTGATCGTATCACCGGTATCACTGGGCCCCGTGCATGTGCCCCAGTCTCATTCGTTCACCTGACGTCGTTTCAGCCACACCCCTGGTTCACCGCGTTGACCGACGTCAGGGCGGTTCCCGAGGGGTCGTAACGGGGCGGCGCGGGCATCCGCCGAACGGCGGCGCCAGCCATCAGATATCCGGGCATTCGGACCGGGCTGTGTGTGGGCGGTGAAGGGTGTGTGGAGATGAATGGGGAATTCCGCTAACTGTTCATCCCCTTCATGACGCCCTTATTCTCTTTGTTCTGCTTATTCCCTTATTCCTCTTGTCTGCCGTTACTTCCGGCAGACCGGGGGAGGGTGGCCCCTCGCCGGTATCGTCGGGGGGTGTCGGAACAGCCCCGTGACAGCTCCGCTCCCACCCTCTTCACCTGGGAGTTCGCCAGCGATCCCTACCCCGCGTACGCCTGGCTACGCGAACACGCCCCGGTGCACCGGACCACGCTGCCCAGTGGTGTGGACGCCTGGCTGGTGACCCGTTACGCCGACGCCAGGAGGGCGCTGGCCGATCCCCGGCTGTCGAAGAACCCCCAGCTGCACAGCGCGGCGGCCCATGCCAAGGGCAAGGTGGGCATCCCGGGGGAGCGGCGCGCCGATCTGATGACACATCTGCTCAATATCGACCCTCCGGACCACACCCGGCTGCGGCGGCTGGTGTCGAAGGCGTTCACCCCGCGCCGGGTGGCCGCGTTCGCCCCCCGGGTGCGGACCCTCACCGATCAGCTCATCGACGCCTTCGAAGAGAGGGGAGAGGCGGACCTCATCCATGAGTTCGCCTTCCCCCTCCCTATTTACGCCATCTGCGATCTGCTCGGGGTGCCGCGCGAGGATCAGGACGACTTCCGGGACTGGGCGGGCGCGATGATCCGGCACGGCGGGGGCCCGCGCGGCGGAGTGGCCCGCGCCGTGAAGAGGATCCGCGCGTATCTGGGCGAGCTGATCCACCGCAAGCGCCTGGAGCTCGCGGAGCGCGCGGAAGAAGAGGACGGGGAGGACCTGATCTCGGGGCTGATCCGGGCCAGCGACCACGGGGAGCACCTCACCGAGAACGAGGCCGCGGCCATGGCCTTCATCCTTCTCTTCGCCGGCTTCGAGACGACCGTCAATCTCATCGGCAACGGCGTCTACGCGCTGCTGCGCCATCCGGAGCAGCGCGCCCTCATGCAGCGGGCCCTGGAAGAAGGGGACGAGCGGCTGCTCGCCGCCGGGGTCGAGGAACTGCTCCGCTACGACGGACCCGTGGAGATCGCCACCTGGCGGTTCGCCACCGAGCCGCTCACCCTCGCCGGGCAGCGCATCGCCGAGGGGGAGCCGGTGCTGGTGGTGCTCGCCGCGGCTGACCGGGACCCCGAGCGGTTCGCGGAGCCGGACGTGCTCGATCTCACCCGCCGGGACAACCAGCACCTCGGCTACGGCCACGGCATCCATTACTGTCTGGGCGCCCCGCTGGCCCGGCTGGAGGCCCAGACCGCGATCGCCACCCTGCTGCGGCGGCTGCCCGGGCTGCGGCTCGCGCTGGATCCGGACGATCTGCGGTGGCGCGGCGGGCTCATCATGCGCGGGCTGCGCACGCTCCCGGTGACCTGGAATTCCGCGGACGGCTGAGACCTGAGGAGACGGGCGGCCGAGGCCCCCAAGGCCCGTACGGCCGGACATACGTGACGAATGATCAGCCGTGTGACCTTGGCGTGACCTGGGATACATCGCCTTGTGATGATCGAGTGCCCTCGCTATGTTCACCGGCGAACCTTGTCGCCGTAGCGCGATAGCGCCATAAGAGAGGTCAATCGCATGCGTTCCGGTAATGGTCGACACCGTCGCCCCCGTCAGGCCCCGGCCATCATCGTGGCGGCGGGGGTCACGGGAGCGGGCCTCGCCATGCCCCTCTTCGGGGCGGCCGGCGCACAGGCCGCCCAGACCACCACATGGGATCACGTCGCCGAGTGCGAGAGCGGCGGTATGTGGAGCGCCAACGAGGGCAACGGCTTCTACGGCGGGCTCCAGCTGACCCTCGACATGTGGAAGAAGTACGGCGGCACGGAGTACGCCCCGCGCCCCGACCTCGCCAGCCGCTCCCAGCAGATATCCGTCGCCGAGGCGATCCTCGGCGACCGCGGCCCCGACGCCTGGCCGAGCTGTGCGCTGGGCGCCGGGCTCACCGACGGCGGCGGCGCCCCCGATGTGGACCCCGGCGGCACGGCCACCCCGGACCCGGGGACGGGCCGTGACGGGGGCGACCTGGGGGACCGGGGGCGGGACGGCTCCTCCTCGGACGCGGACCGCTCGGGGACGTCCGGCAGCGCCGACAAGCCGGACGCGCCGGACGCTTCCGGGTCGGCCGAGGACCCGGAGGCGCCCCACACCTCCAAGTCCCCCGACGGTCTGGACGGCTCCGCGTCGGACGACCCGGCGTCGGACGGCCCCTCGGGCTCGGACACCCCCTCGGCGTCGGACGGCTCCAGGGACCCCTCGGCGGACCCCTCCGCCGACCCCGCGCCCTCCGGCCGCCACCGCGGCGACCCGGACGCCGGGGAGCGGGCCGACGACGGCGACGCGGGGAGCGCACGGCCCTCCGGGCGCCATGCCTCGCGCGGCGCGTCGGACCGCGACGAGAGCGCCACGGGCGACGCTTACACTGTTCGCCGCGGTGACAGCCTGTCAGGGATCGCCGAGCACCAGAATGTGGCCCGGGGTTGGAAAGAGCTCTACGAATCCAACGAGGACCTCATCGGAACCGACCCCGATCTGATCATCCCTGGTCAGCGACTTGACCTCACCATCAGGGAGCAGTGATTCGGGGGGAATTGCCCGATCTGGGCCCGGTGAGACATACATCTCGTCACATTTTACGGGCCGCACCTCGTGTCCGATCCCTCCTCACCCGGCCCCACCTGCGCGGATGTGGGCCGGGTGAGATCAATTACAGCCCCATTCACTGCCCTTGGGGTGTTTGAACCTTCTTGGAAGGTGTGTTTAACGTCTTTCCGCTCGCCACCGCGGGCACCGTCGATCGTCACGCCGAATCCTGCCGGCGGTCGGGGGGAACCGACGCGTCAGCGCCGAAGGCAGGAGCGGGGGACCCAAGGTAGGTGCCGAATGGCCTGTGGAAACGGGCTCGTCGGCTAGGGGTGAAGCCGGGAGCGACCATCGTGACCGGCCGGGCAACTCACGTCCGAACCCGACAGCTCACCTCGTAGGCGTCGGTGAGGAAACGAACCAAAATGCTCAAGTCCAACGGGAAGCACCGCCGCCCCTCCAAGGCCACCCGTATCGCCGCGCTCACCGGTCTCGCCGGTGCCGCCGTGGCGGCACCGCTCATCGGGGCGACCTCCGCCTCCGCGGCCACCACCTCGCAGTGGGACCAGGTCGCGCAGTGCGAGTCCGGTGGCAACTGGTCGATCAACACCGGCAACGGTTACTACGGCGGCCTGCAGTTCTCGAGCTCCACCTGGGCCGCCTACGGCGGCACGGCCTACGCCTCCACCGCGGACAAGGCCAGCAAGGCCCAGCAGATCCAGATCGCCGAGAAGGTCCTGGGCAGCCAGGGCAAGGGCGCCTGGCCGGTCTGCGGCAAGGGTCTGACCTCCGGCGGCAGCCCGTCCGCCCCGTCCGCGCCCTCCGGCTCGCAGAGCCAGTCCTCGGCGACCACCAAGTCGGCCCCGGCCGCCCAGCCGGCCCAGCCGAAGGCGCAGCCCAAGGCACAGCCGCACACCGCGCCCGAGCACGCCGCGCGGCAGCAGACCCGTGGCCCGATCAAGAAGGGTGACGGCGAGTACAAGGTCAAGTCCGGCGACACCCTCGGCAAGATCGCCAAGGCCCACGACGTCAAGGGCGGCTGGAAGAAGCTCTTCGAGCTGAACAAGGACATCGTGGAGCAGGCCGACCTGATCTTCCCGGGCCAGCAGCTGCACCTCCGCTGAGCCACGGCCACGGCCTCGGTCATGGCCACGGCCTCGGCCTCGGTCATGGCCACGGCCTCGGCCTCGGTCATGGCCACGGACACGGCCCAGGCCTGAGGACTCCCCCCAGGGACCTCTCCTGAGGCCGGCCCCGAGAACGAGCCCCGGCCGGGCGTGCCGCCCACTATGGCGCGCCCTGCCGGGGCTTTCCCAATGCACAAGAAATCTGGATTTTTGATCCAGAATCTGGCTTTTTGTGTCACGCCCCTGTCTCGTGGGGCGGGCGAACGCGGGGCGCAGCCCTCCCGGCCCGTTAGGCTCGTGCTGCTACCGCAGACCCATACGAAGGAGAACCTCGTGCCGTCCATCGACGTCGTCGTAGCTCGCGAGATCCTCGACTCGCGAGGCAACCCCACGGTCGAGGTCGAGGTTGGCCTCGACGACGGCAGCACCGGCCGTGCCGCCGTGCCGTCCGGCGCCTCCACCGGCGCCTTCGAGGCCCTCGAGCTCCGTGACGGCGACAAGAACCGCTACAACGGCAAGGGCGTGGAGAAGGCCGTCCTCGCCGTGATCGAGCAGATCGGCCCCGAGCTGGTCGGCTATGACGCCACCGAGCAGCGGCTGATCGACCAGGCGATGTTCGACCTGGACGCCACCCCGGACAAGTCCTCGCTCGGTGCCAACGCGATCCTCGGCGTCTCCCTCGCCGTCGCGCACGCCGCCTCCGAGGCGTCCGACCTCCCCCTCTTCCGTTACCTCGGCGGCCCGAACGCCCATCTGCTGCCGGTGCCGATGATGAACATCCTCAACGGCGGGTCGCACGCCGACTCCAATGTGGACATCCAGGAGTTCATGATCGCGCCCGTGGGCGCGGAGTCCTTCTCCGAGGCCCTGCGCTGGGGCGCCGAGGTCTACCACACCCTGAAGTCCGTGCTGAAGGAGCGCGGCCTGTCCACCGGCCTGGGCGACGAGGGCGGTTTCGCGCCGAACCTCGGCTCCAACCGCGAGGCCCTCGACCTGATCGTCGAGGCGATCAAGAAGGCCGGCTACCAGCCGGGCCAGGACATCGCGCTCGCGCTGGACGTCGCCGCCTCCGAGTTCTACAAGGACGGCACCTACCAGTTCGAGGGCCAGTCCCGCTCCGCCGCCGAGATGACCTCGTACTACGCCGAGCTGGTCGCCGCGTACCCGCTGGTCTCCATCGAGGACCCGCTGAACGAGGAGGACTGGGACGGCTGGAAGACCATCACCGAGCAGCTCGGCGACAAGGTCCAGCTGGTCGGCGACGACCTCTTCGTCACCAACCCCGAGCGGCTGTCCCGCGGCATCGACAGCGACACCGCGAACGCCCTGCTGGTCAAGGTCAACCAGATCGGCTCGCTGACCGAGACCCTCGACGCGGTCGAGCTGGCCCAGCGCAACGGCTACAAGTGCATGATGTCCCACCGCTCCGGTGAGACCGAGGACGTCACCATCGCCGACCTGGCCGTCGCCACCAACTGCGGCCAGATCAAGACCGGCGCCCCGGCCCGCTCCGAGCGGGTGGCCAAGTACAACCAGCTGCTGCGCATCGAGGAGATCCTCGACGACGCCGCGGTGTACGCGGGCCGTTCCGCCTTCCCGCGCTTCAAGGGCTGAGCGGACACGTCTGACGCCCGTCCCCGGCCGCGGTCCCGTACCGTGGCCGGGGACGGCGTCGCTCGACGGCGTTACCCAAGCGAAGTCATCACCGGGGAGGCGACGTGCCGGCGGATCGGGAACGGTTCTCCACCGCGACCAGGCTCAAGGCGCTCGGCGAGCACGCCGCCGCCCGGGTCTACCGCGTGCGCACCAAGCGCCGCCGCGGCCGGCTGACCGGCCGGGCCGCCCTGCTCGCGCTGGTCGTCTGCTCCCTCGTCGTGGCGCTCGCCTATCCGATGCGGCAGTACATCTCCCAGCGCTCCGACATCGCCAAGCAGCGGCAAGAGGCCCAGCGGGCCCGCGAGGACGTGAAGAAGCTGCGGGAGCGGAAGGCCCGGCTGCGCGACCCCGCCTACACCGAGCAGCAGGCCCGGGAGCGGCTGCACTTCCTGATGCCGGGGGAGACCGGCTACAGCGTGGTGGACGGCACCGGCCTCACCGAGCACTCCACCGACCAGGGCGCGGCCGGCCGCCCCTGGTACACCAACCTCTGGGACGCCGTGGACACGGCGGACGCGGCGGGGGCGGGCGGCACGCGCCGCTGAGGCGCCGCGCTCCGGCCGCCGGCCGCACCCGGCGTTCGAACCGAAACGAAGAAGAAGAGCTTTCCCACTCATGGACACGCCCCCGCCCCAGACGGAGCCCACCGCGCCCACCGACGCGGACATCCACGCCGTACGGGAGCAGCTGAACCGCGTGCCCCGGGGCCTGCGCGCGGTTCAGCACCGCTGCCCCTGCGGCAATCCGGACGTCGTGGAGACCGCGCCGCGGCTCGAGGACGGTACGCCCTTCCCCACCCTCTATTACCTGACCTGCCCGCGCGCCGCGTCCGCGATCGGCACGCTGGAGGCCGAGGGCGTGATGAAGGAGATGACGGCCCGGCTGGGCACCGACCCCGAACTGGCCGCCGCCTACCGCGCCGCCCACGAGGACTACATCGCGCGCCGCGACGCCATCGAGGTGCTCCGGGGCTTCCCCAGCGCGGGCGGGATGCCGGACCGGGTGAAGTGCCTGCACGTGCTGGTGGCCCACTCCCTCGCGGCCGGCCCCGGGGTCAATCCGCTCGGGGACGAGGCGATCGCGATGCTGCCGGAGTGGTGGCGCAAGGGCCCGTGTGTGAGCCCCTGCGGGACCGATGACCCGAGCCGGGACCGGGCCGAGGAGCCGAGCCGGGATCGGACCGATGACCCGAGCCGTGAGGAGAGCGCATGACCCGCGTCGCCGCCGTGGACTGCGGCACCAACTCGATCCGGCTCCTGGTGGCGGACGCCGATCCGGCCACCGGGGAGCTGATCGAGCTCGACCGCCGGATGAAGATCGTCCGGCTGGGCCAGGGTGTGGACCGCACGGGTCGGCTCGCCCCCGAGGCCCTGGAGCGCACCTTCGCCGCCTGCCGCGAGTACGCGGAGGTCGTGGCGGAGCTGGGCACCGAGCGCGTCCGCTTCGTGGCCACCTCCGCATCCCGGGACGCCGAGAACCGCGAGGAGTTCGTGCGCGGGGTCGTGGAGATCCTGGGCGTGGAGCCCGAGGTGATCACCGGGGACCAGGAGGCGGAGTTCTCCTTCACCGGGGCCACCAAGGAGCTCAGCGGCCGGACCCATGTGCCCGGGCCGTATCTGGTGGTGGACATCGGCGGCGGTTCGACGGAGTTCGTCGAGGGCGGCGAGGAGGTGCGGGCGGCCCGCAGCGTGGACATCGGCTGCGTCCGGCTGACCGAGCGCCATCTGGTGGTGGACGGCAGGATCAGCGATCCCCCGACGGAGGATCAGATCGCCGCCATACGGGCCGATGTGGAGCAGGCGCTGGACCTCGCCGAGCGCACCGTGCCGCTCGCCCGCGCCTGCCGTCCCGCGGACGGCCACGCGCTGGTCGGGCTGGCCGGTTCGGTCACCACCGTGGCCGGGATCGCGCTGGGCCTGAAGGAGTACGACTCCTCCGCGATCCACCACTCCCGGATCAGTCTCGGCCAGGTCCGCGAGATCACGGGCAAGCTGCTCCGCTCCAGCCATGCCGAGCGGGCGGAGATCCCGGTGATGCATCCGGGGCGGGTCGATGTGATCGGCGCGGGGGCGCTCATCCTGCTTTCGATCATGGAAAGGACCGGCGCCGAGGAGGTCGTGGTGAGTGAACACGACATCCTCGACGGGATCGCCTGGAGCATCGCCTGAGCGGGCGGGATAACGTATGAGCGGCCGCGGAACCCCCTTCGGGGGCGCTCCGCGAGCCGCCTCCGAGAAAGTTCGTGAAACTCTTCACATGAAAAAGGCCCCTGGTGACCGCCCGATGCGGCGCTCTGGGGCGGTTTCGGCGGCCGGGCCCCGTAACTGACCGGATCGTGAGGTGTCGGGGCGGCGTTCGGCGCCTCCGCGCCCACCGTCTGGTCTACTCCCGCGTTCAGTCACAAGCCCTGTTCAGAGGGGTGGGAACGTGTCGATCCGGTCAGTGGTTCCCCTCCGCCCGTATGGCGTCCATCACGGGGGCGGCGGAGTGTAGCAGATACCCTCACCATGCTTGTGAAGGGGCTCACGAGGTGCCCCCCCAAGGGTGCTGGATACTCGAATCATGAGCACCACGGAGCGTCCCAGGATCCTCGTTGTAGGCGGTGGGTACGTTGGCTTGTACGCGGCGCGCCGCATTCTGAAGAAGATGCGGTACGGCGAGGCGACCGTCACGGTCGTCGACCCTCGCTCGTACATGACGTACCAGCCCTTCCTCCCCGAAGCTGCGGCCGGCAGCATCTCCCCGCGCCACGTCGTGGTTCCGCTGCGGCGCGTGCTCCCCAAGGCGGAGGTCCTCACCGGCCGCGTGTCGACCATCGACCAGGACCGCAAGGTCGCCGTCATCCAGCCGCTCGTCGGCGAGACGTACGAGCTTCCCTTCGACTACCTGGTCGTCGCCCTCGGCGCGGTCTCCCGCACCTTCCCGATCCCCGGTCTCGCCGAGAACGGTATCGGTATGAAGGGCATAGAGGAGGCCATCGGCCTGCGCAACCACGTCCTCGAGCAGCTCGACAAGGCCGACTCCACCACGGACGAGGAGATCCGCCGCAAGGCGCTCACCTTCGTCTTCGTCGGCGGTGGCTTCGCCGGCGCGGAGACCATCGGCGAGGTCGAGGACATGGCCCGCGACGCGGCCAAGTACTACCCGAACGTGAAGCGCGAGGACATGCGCTTCATCCTCGTCGACGCCGCCGACAAGATCCTCCCCGAGGTGGGCCCGAAGCTGGGCAAGTGGGGTCTGGAGCACCTGCAGAAGCGCGGTGTCGAGGTCTACCTCGAGACCTCGATGAACTCCTGCGTCGACGGCCATGTCGTCCTCAAGAACGGCCTCGAGGTCGACTCCAGCACCATCGTGTGGACCGCGGGCGTCAAGCCCAACCCGGCGCTGGCCCGGTTCGGCCTCCCGCTCGGCCCGCGCGGCCATGTGGACACCGCCCCGACCCTCCAGGTCCAGGGCAGCGACTACATCTGGGCCGCCGGTGACAACGCCCAGGTCCCGGACCTCGCCACCGGCGAGGGCGCCTGGTGCCCGCCGAACGCCCAGCACGCGCTGCGCCAGGCCAAGGTCCTCGGTGACAACGTGGTCTCCGGCATGCGGGGCTTCCCGCAGAAGGACTACAAGCACGCCAACAAGGGCGCCGTCGCGGGTCTGGGCCTCCACAAGGGCGTCGCGATGATCGTCTTCGGCAAGATGAAGATCAAGCTGAAGGGCCGCCTGGCCTGGTACATGCACCGTGGCTACCACGGCATGGCCATGCCGACCTTCAACCGCAAGATCCGGGTGCTCGCCGACTGGACGCTGGGGATGTTCCTCAAGCGCGAGGTCGTCTCGCTCGGCGCCATCGAGAACCCCCGCGAGGAGTTCTACGAGGCCGCCTCCCCGGTCAGCGCCGCCACCGCGGCCAAGCCGGCGGCCCCGGCCGAGAAGGCCAAGGCGTCCTGACCCCAAGGGCCTGACCCTGCGGGTCCGACCCGCACGACCGACGCCGAGGGCGTCCGCCATCCGTGGGGCGGACGCCCTTACGTCTGCCCTCGGATGCCCCTCCGATGGCCCGCTTTTGAAGCTGTTTTGCCGATTCCAGACGTGTCGGTGGGACTGTACGGCGGGTTCCATGGTGTTTACGTGGTGAGTGAATCTTCCTGACTCGCCATCACGGAGGTGCGATATGGCCGACGCCGCTGGGCGGATCGCCACCCTGGCCGAGGAGGTGCTGGGAACCCCCCTCCCGATCCGCGTCCGCGCCTGGGACCACAGCGAGACCGGTCCGCCCGGCGCCCCCACCCTGGTCATCCGGCGCCGCCGGGCGCTGCGCAGGATCCTGTGGCGGCCGGGCGAGCTGGGCCTGGCCCGCGCCTGGGTCGCCGGGGACCTCGATGTCGAGGGCGATCTGTACGACGCCCTGGACCGGCTGTCCGGGCTGCTGTGGGAGCGCGGCCCCGCCACCGCGCCGCGGTCCCGGCTGATCACCGGCCTCCAGGCGCTGCGCACCCCCGCGCTGCGCACCGCCGCCCGGGAGATGATCGCGCTCGCCGGGCCGGGGCTGCCGCCGCCCCCGCCGCGCGAGGAGGCCCGGACCACCCTCGGTCCGCTGCACTCCCTGCGCCGCGACCGCAAGGCGATCAGCCACCACTACGACGTCGGCAACGACTTCTACGAGCTGGTGCTCGGCCCGTCGATGGTCTACTCCTGCGCCTACTGGGACAGGCCGGACTCCACGCTGGAGGAGGCCCAGCGCGCCAAGCTGGACCTGGTCTGCCGCAAGCTGGCCCTGAAGCCCGGCCAGCGGCTGCTGGACGTGGGGTGCGGCTGGGGCTCGATGGTGCTGCACGCGGCGCGCGAGTACGGGGTGCGCGCCGTCGGCGTCACGCTCTCCGAGGAGCAGGCGGCGTACGCCCGCAAGCGCATCGCGGACGCCGGGCTCACCGACCAGGTGGAGATCCGGGTCCAGGACTACCGCGAGGTCCCGGACGGGCCGTACGACGCCATCTCCTCGATCGGCATGGCCGAGCACGTGGGCGCCGTGCGGTACGCCGAGTACACCGCCATCCTGCACCGGCTGCTGCGGCCCGGCGGGCGGCTGCTCAACCACCAGATCGCCCGGCGCCCCCAGCCGGACGAGGAGGCGTACCACGTGGACGAGTTCATCGACCGCTATGTCTTCCCCGACGGTGAGCTCGCCCCGGTCGGCCGGACCGTGACCCAGCTGGAGGAGGCGGGCTTCGAGGTGCGGGACGTGGAGGCCATCCGCGAGCACTACGCGCTCACGCTGCGCCGCTGGGTCGCCAACCTGGAGCGGTCCTGGGCCCAGGCCGTGCGGCTGACCTCCCCGGGCCGGGCCCGGGTCTGGCGGCTCTACATGGCGGCCTCCGCACTCTCCTTCGAGCGCAACCGGATCGGGGTCAACCAGATCCTCGCCGTCCGCACCCCCGAGGGCGGGGCCTCGGGGCTTCCGCTGCGCACCCGCGAGTGGCGCGGCTGAAGGCGACCGAAGGCGGCTGAAAGCGGCCACAACGCGGACGTCCCCGTCCGCCCCTCTCGGGGGCGGACGGGGACGTCCCGTGTCAGCTCGCCGCTGTGCGGCTCATGTTCGGCTTATTCGGCTACTCGGCCTTGATGGCGGCCAGCATGTTGAGCTTGGAGGCCCGCCGGGCCGGCCACAGCGCCGCGATGACGCCCACGAGGGCGGCCATCAGCAGGAACAGCCCCATCCGCGGCCACGGCACCACCATCTCGTAGCTCGGCAGCTCGGTGGCGATCAGCTCACCGGCCGCCCAGCCGAAGAAGACGCCGAGGCCGAGGCCGAGCACCCCGCCGAAGAGCGAGATGACCAGCGACTCCAGCCGGACCATCCGCTTGACGCCGCCGCGGTCCAGGCCGATCGCCCGCAGCATGCCGATCTCCTTGGACCGCTCGAAGACCGACATCGCCAGGGTGTTGATGACACCGAGCACCGCGACGATCACGGCCATGGCGAGCAGCCCGTAGAGCATGTTCAGCATCAGGGTGAAGGCGCTGGCGATCTCGTCGGAGGTGTCCTGCTTGTTCTGGATCTTGATCGCCGGGTTGTCGCCGAGCGTCTTCTTCAGCAGGTCCTTGTTGTTCTCCGTGGCGCCGCCCTTGGTCTTCAGCATCACCTGGAAGTCCGCGACGGTGGCCATGTGCGGGGTGACCGTGGCGTTGTCGACCATGACCCCGCGGATCATCTGGTTGCCCTCGTAGACACCGCCCACGGTCAGCTTGCCGCTGCGGCCGTCCTCGTAGGTGACCGGGATGGTGGAGCCGACCTTCCAGTGGTGCTCGTCGGCGATCTTGTCGTCGATGAGCGCCTTGGTCCCCCCGAGCGCGGCGAACGAGCCCTCGGTGAAGTCCACGTTCACCAGGTCCTTGATGGCCTTCGGGTCGACGCCCGTCAGGGAGTCGGAGTCGCCGGCGACCCGGGCCGGGGAGGAGCGCAGCGGGCTGATCGTGCTGACCTCGGGCAGCTTCGCCAGGGTCTTGGACACCTCGGGCGACAGCGGCCGCGCACCGGTCCCGCCCATGCTGACGACGTAGTCGGACTTCAGCCCGTCGGCCGCCATCTTGTCGATCCCCTTCTGCATGGATCCCGCGATCACCGTCATACCGGTGATCAGGGTGAGACCCACCATCAGGGCGGAGGCGGTGGCGGCGGTGCGGCGCGGGTTGCGCACCGCGTTCTGCCGGGCCAGCTTGCCGGGCATCCCGAAGATCCGCAGCACCGGGGAGGCGGCCGCGATCAGCGGCCGGGACAGCAGCGGGGTGAGTACGAAGACGCCGATCACCAGGACGGCGGCGCCGAACGCCATCGGGCCCTCGCCGTCGCCGCCCATGCCCGCACCGGCGACCACCAGCGCGATACCGGCCGCGGCGAGGATCGTGCCGATGGTGTTGCGCACCACCAGACCGCGGGTGGTCGGCGCGGCGTGCACGCTGTTCATCGCGGCCACCGGCGGGATCTTGGCGGCTCGGCGGCCGGGCAGCCAGGCGGAGAGCACGGTCACCACGACGCCCACGAGCACCGAGACCAGCACGGTGGTCGGCGCGACGATCAGCGGACCGTCCGGGACGTTGGCCCCGGTGGAGTTGAGCACCGAGCGCAGCACGGCGCCGATGCCGACACCGGCGGCGAGACCCACCACGGCCGCGACGGCGCCCACGACGGTGGCCTCGATCAGCACCGAGCGGGTGACCTGACGGCGGGTCGCACCCACCGCGCGCATCAGGGCGAGCTCCCTGGTGCGCTGGGCGACCAGCATGGAGAAGGTGTTGACGATGATGAAGATGCCGACGAAGAGCGCGATCCCGGCGAACACCAGCATCATGGTCTGCATGCTGCTCATGCCGTCTTCGATCGCCTTGGCCTGGTCCTTGGCGAGCTTCTTGGCGGTGGTGGCCTTGGCCTGCTCGGGCAGGATCTTGTCGATCGACGACTTCAGGGTGGACTGCGAGGTGCCCGCGGCGGCCTTCACATCGATCTCGTCGAACTGCCCGGGCTTGCCGAACAGCTTCTGCGCGGTGGCCGTGTCGTACAGCGCGAGGGTGCCGCCCGCCGCGACATTGCCGTCGTCGGTGGTGAAGACGCCGACGACCTTCTGGGTGCGCACCGGGCCGTCGACGGACACCCGGATGGAGTCCCCGGCCTTGTAGTGGCCGCGCTCGGCGGTCCTGGAGTCGAGCGCGACCTCACCCGCGGCCTTGGGGGCGCGGCCCTCGGTCATCGTGTACCGGGAGTCCTTGCCGTCGGCGCCTGGGTAGTAGTTGCCGCCGCGGTTGGGGAAGCCACTGCCGAGCAGGTCGCCCTTCTTGTCGGCGAGGGCGGAGTAGCCCTGCACCACACCGTAGGCGGAGGCGGCGCCGGGCGCCTTGGACGCCTGGTCCAGCAGCCGCTGGCTCAGCCGGGGCGCGTCACCGGGGTTGGCGGCGTCGTCGTCCTTCTTGTCGGGGGTGATGGCGACGTCGACGCCCTTGAAGCCCTTCTGGGAGCTCTTCTGGTAGGCGTCGGAGATGGTGTTGGTGAAGACCAGGGTGCCGGCGACGAAGGCCACGCCGAGCATCACGGCGAGCACGGTCATCAGCAACCGGGCCTTGTGCGCAAGCACATTGCGCAGGGCTGTACGGAGCATGAGGTGTCAGTCCTGAAGGGGTGGAGTGGGGGAGTGCGAGGCGGCGTGCTTGTACGGGCGCGCGCTCCGCGTCAGCTCGTGCGGCCCTTGGCGTCGAAGCGCTTCATGCGGTCCAGCACCGAATCGGCGGTGGGGTCGCGCAGCTCGTCCACGATCCGGCCGTCGGCGAGGAAGACCACCCGATCGGAGTAGGACGCGGCGACCGGGTCATGGGTCACCATCACGATCGTCTGGCCCAGCTCCCGCACCGAGTTGCGGAGGAAGCCCAGGACCTCGGCGCCGGAGCGGGAGTCCAGGTTGCCGGTCGGCTCGTCGGCGAAGATGATCTCCGGCTGGCCGGCCAGGGCGCGGGCGACGGCGACGCGCTGCTGCTGACCACCCGACAGCTGGTTGGGGCGGTGCTTGAGCCGCCCGGCCAGGCCGACCGTGGCCACCACCTGGTCCAGCCACGCCTGGTCGGCCTTGCGGCCCGCGATGTCCATCGGGAGGGTGATGTTCTCCAGCGCGTTCAGCGTCGGCAGCAGGTTGAACGCCTGGAAGATGAAGCCGATCTTGTCGCGGCGCAGCTGGGTGAGCTTCTTGTCCTTCAGCGTGGTCAGTTCGACGTCGCCGATCCGGGCCGAGCCGCTGGAGATGGTGTCGAGACCCGCCATGCAGTGCATCAGCGTGGACTTGCCGGAGCCGGAGGGGCCCATGATCGCGGTGAACTCCGCCTGGCGGAACTCGACGGAGACCGAGTCCAGGGCGATTACCTGGGTCTCGCCCTCGCCGTAGACCTTGCTCAGGTCCGTGGCCCGGGCGGCCGCCCCGGTGGAGTGGGCGGTGCTTTTGACGCCGAGAGGCATGGTGGTCACGGTGGATGACTCCTGTCGTGCTCTGCGGGAGTGGGCGGGACGTCACTCCATGGTTCCGGTTGTGAAAGAGCACGGGATCACCCCGTGCTCCGGTTCTCGTGGGGGTCTCGCGATGTAGGCGTTGACGGCGGAGTCCTCCTTGAGGAGGAGAAGGCGCCCCGTCCGGGGCGTCGAGATTGCGTCAATCCCCAGTTAACGGGGGTTCAGGGCATATCGGCAGGTCCAATGGCCGTCGGTATCCGCGGGTACCCCGCCCCGATGCTGATGCACCCTCAGTTGCCAATAAAATAAGACAACCTCGGTCTGCGGATTCACTGTGCGGGGGCATGTCCCCGGATAGGCTCGTGCTGCTCTCTTCCAGGGGAGGGTCGTATGCGCACCGTACGGCCCAGGGGGAACCGCTGCCCGGATGGTGGAATGCAGACACGGCGAGCTTAAACCTCGCTGCCCCTCGCGGGCGTACCGGTTCAAGTCCGGTTCCGGGCACCTTCAGATCCGGTGGGCGCACTCAGCGTGTGTGGATGGTCGCCCCAGGTGCGTGCGCGGGGCCCGCAGGGGCCTCGCGCGGCCTCTTCCCGCATGAAAAGATCCTCCTTGGGCACTAGGGTGCTTTCTTTGCTTACCCATTACTCTTGAGTCAAGGTCGCGCACGGCGGCCATGGAGGAGTGAGATGAGGAGCAGCAACCCGGTCTTCTCGCGACGGGGGTTCAGCCGCAGCGGCGGCTACGCCGGTTTCGGCGCGGCGCCGCAGGCCGGGAGCCCCGCCGCCGGTCAGGCCAACCCGTACGCGGGCGGTAACCCGTACGCGCAGACACAGGCGCCCACGAACCCCTACGTGGCGGGCGACCAGCAGAATCTGACCCCCGAACAGCTGCAGCAGATGTACGGCGCGCCGCCGGCGGGCCCGCTGCAGACCGGCCGCATGACGATGGACGACGTCGTCATGCGCACCGGTATGACCCTCGGTACCGTCATCGTCGCCGCCGCGGCCGCGTGGATCGCGCAGCTTCCGGTGGGCGTGGGCTTCGGCGCCGCGCTCGTGGCGATGGTGCTCGGCCTCGTCCAGTCGTTCAAGCGCACGGCCTCGCCCGCGCTGATCATGGGTTACGCCCTCTTCGAGGGCCTTTTCCTCGGCGTCATCAGCCAGGTGTACAACGAGCGCTGGTCCGGCATCCCGATGCAGGCCGTGCTCGGCACGATGGCCGTGTTCGTCGGTGTGCTCGTCGCGTACAAGACCCGGCTCATCCGGGTGAACGCGCGATTCCAGCGCTTTGTGCTCGCCGCCGCCATCGGCTTCATCCTGCTGATGGCGGTCAACCTGCTGTTCGCCGCCTTCGGCGGCGGGGACGGCCTCGGCTTCCGCAGCGGCGGCCTCGGCATCGTCTTCGGCCTCGTCGGTGTCCTGCTCGGCGCGGCGTTCCTGGCGATGGACTTCAAGCAGGTCGAGGACGGTGTCCGGTACGGCGCTCCGCGTGAGGAGTCCTGGCTGGCCGCCTTCGGGCTGACGCTCTCGCTGGTGTGGATCTACCTGGAGCTGCTCCGGCTGATCTCGATCTTCAGGGATTAGCGTCCCTGGTAGCGCGTAGCACCTGGAAGGGCCCGCGGAGGCGATGACCTCCGCGGGCCCTTCTTCCTATGCGGCTTAAGCCGCTCCGTTCGGTGGGTCTGTCATACACGCTTCTGCCTCCGGGCAGCGGCTACAGCAGTTTGCGTGCCGCACGCCTCAAGTCGTGTTCATGGATGATCGCCTTCGCGTGGCCGTAGGCGAGCTGGTGCTCGCCGCGCAGCCAGCTGACCTTCTCCTCGAATCGGAAGAAAGCGGGGCCCTCGTCGACCGTGCGCAGCCAGTCGGCGACTTCACGGCCCGTGCACTGGGGGATGCGGGAGAGTAGGTTCCGGTGAGTCTCGTCGGAGAAGATTTGGGACATCGGCGCCTCCGGACGCTTCCATGCCGGACCCGGGTCCATGGCCCGGGTTTCCTTCAGCTCACCGTGCCTGAGTGTTCGCCCGTTGGCAACAGTCCCTCAGTGGCGCATACGCTCGGAACGTGGACGATGTCACCCCTCTCCTCGCCGCCGTCGACCGGCTCGCCGACCGGTTGCGCGCCCTTCCGCAGTCCCGGCTGCGCGCGGGCGCGGCGGCCGAAGGACTCGCCCTGGCCAGGGAATTGTCGGTGCGCGCACAGCGGCTCGAGGAGCCGGGCACCCCGCCGCGGATCATGCCGGACGCGGGGCTGTTCGTGGTCGCCGACCAGGTGGCGGTGGCCGGACACGACTTGGTGCACGCGCTGGAGCGTGCGCCGGGCGGCGCCGGGGGCGGCGCTACGACGCGGGGGGCCGCCGAGGCGGTGGCGCTCGTGGCGGAGGCGGCGGGGCGCTGCGGCGTCTGAGGGTGCCGCTTACGGTTACGTCGCTTACGGTGAGTTACGTCGCTTACGGTGGGTTATGCCGCTGTCGGTCAGTTACGGCGAGGCGATGACGTGGTGGCTACGGCGAGGCGATGACGTGGTGGCTATAGCGAGGCGATGACGCGGTCGGCGAGGACGTACACGTTCTCCTCGCCGCAACCAAAGGTGAGCGCGTACGCACCGGAGACGCCCGAGCCGCCCAGCAGCACCGGGGCGGTGCCCTCGCGCAGCGCGTCCGCCAGCCGCTCCGCGGTCTCCCGGTGGCCCGGGGTCATGCAGATCGTGGTGCCGTCGGCGAAGACGTAGACGTCGAGGGTGCCGAGGGGCCCGGGCCGCACATCGGACAGCGGGGTGCGGGCGTCGGCCAGCTCGCTGAGCCGGGTCACCGTACGGTCGTGGTCGGCGACGGGTGACGACGGGGTGAAGTCGGGGTGGGACGGATGGCGGCGGCGGGCCGCCGCCAGCTCGGCGGACTCCAGGGGCTCGGCCGCGGGCTCCGCCCCGGCGCCCAGCTCCAGCTCCACCTCGGACTCGACCTCGGGCTCCTGGTCCCCGGCGGCGTCCATGGCCTCGGGGCCGAGCGCGTCCAGCCCGAGCAGCGGTTCGAGCCCGGCCAGGTCGGCCTGGCGGGGCACGAAGAGCTGCGCGTCCTGGGAGGCGTCCTCGCCGAACCCGCCAGGACCGCTCAGCAGCGAGTGGGCGTCGGCCGCTCCGGCGGAGTCCCTGGCCTCCTGGGCGGCCCAGAACGCCCGCGCCTCGGCCAGCTCGCGCTCCCGCTCCTCGGCCAGCGCGTCGGCGACGGCCGCGCGTATCTCGGCGGCCGGGGTGGCGCGGGGTGCGGGCACCGTAGCGCCGCCCTCCTCACCGCCGCCTCCGCCGCCCGTGCGGGCACCGGCGGCCACGGTGGCCGCGAGCTCGGCACGCAGCTCACTGATCTGCCGGCGCACACCGCGCGCGGTGTGCAGGGCGGCCGCCCCTACGGCCGTGGCGGCCACCGCGGCCAGGAGGAGGACAAGACTCGTGGGGCTCACTGACGTACTCCCGGTTGGCTGTAGATCCCCCGAATTCCTACCTCAGCTTGAGGCTTATCGCCTCTCGACGTCAGCGCATACCATCACCAAATAGGCAGAATTCGATACCGGGCGGGCCTTTGGTCACCGGTGCTGAGCTGGGTAGACGGCTCTCCCCCAGGACCTTTGTCACATCCTGGGGGAGATTCGGTCACGGCCCGGGCCGAACCAGTGTCGCAGACGCGTCGCGGCGGGGCCGCGGGGCCCGGGTCGGCTCGGCTCGGCTCGGCCGTGCGTCCTGGGGGATCTTCCCCCTCCCCGCCCCTTCCCGCAGCATCGACATGCGGCTTCGCCGCGTGGCAGGGGCGTCGCCCCTGGATCCCGGGGTCTGGGGCGGAGCCCCAGTCGAGGGAAGGGGCGGGGAGGGGAGCGGCCCGCCGCAGGCGGCAAGATCCGCCAGACACCTCTCAGCAGGTCGGAGGAAGTCCGCTCTGGTTCGGCAGCGCCCCGAAGGGGCGCGGGGCTGTGTCGATGTGCGGCTCCGCCGCGTGGGACCAGCCACGACGGCGCCGCAGACGGCCGACGACGCATCGCGGCACTTCCGGCGGAGCGCTTAGCTCAGGCGCTCGATGACCATGGCCATGCCCTGGCCGCCGCCGACGCACATGGTCTCCAGGCCGAACTGCTTGTCGTGGAACTGCAGCGAATTGATCAGCGTGCCGGTGATCCGGGCGCCGGTCATGCCGAAGGGGTGGCCCACGGCGATCGCGCCGCCGTTGACATTGAGACGGTCCAGGTCGATGCCCAGATCGCGGTAGGACGGGATGACCTGCGCGGCGAACGCCTCGTTGATCTCCACCAGGTCGATGTCGCCGATCGACATCCCGGCCCGCGCCAGCGCCTGCTTGGACGCCTCGACCGGTCCGTAGCCCATGATCTCGGGGGAGAGGCCGGTGACGCCGGTGGACACGATCCGGGCCAGCGGGGTCACGCCCAGCTCCCGCGCCTTGGTGTCGGACATGATCACCAGCGCCGCGGCGCCGTCGTTGAGCGGGCAGCAGTTGCCCGCGGTGATCCGGCCGTCGGGGCGGAAGACCGGCTTCAGACCCTGCACGGCCTCCAGGGTGGTGCCCGCGCGGGGGCCGTCGTCCGTGCTGACGACCGTGCCGTCGGGGGTGGTCACCGGGGTGATCTCGCGCTCCCAGAAGCCCTTCTCGATGGCCTCCTCGGCGAGGTTCTGGGACCGCACGCCGAACTCGTCCATCTCCTCGCGGGTGATCCCCTTGAGCCGGGCCAGGTTCTCGGCGGTCTGGCCCATCGCGATGTACGGGTCGGGAAGGAACCCGTCCTCGCGCGGGTCGTGCCAGTCGGAGCCGCCCTGCTCGGCGCGCGCGGCCGTACGGGCCTCGGCCTCCGCGAACACCGGGTTGTGGGTGTCCGGCAGCCCGTCCGAGGTGCCCTTCTTCGACCGCGAGACCATCTCGACGCCCGCCGAGATGAAAACGTCGCCCTCGCCCGCCTTGATGGCGTGCAGCGCCATCCGCGAGGTCTGGAGGGAGGAGGAGCAGTAGCGGGTGATCGTACAGCCGGGGAGGTGGTCCATCCCCATCTGCACGGCCACGATCCGCCCCAGGTTGTGCCCCTGCTCACCGCCCGGCAGACCGCAGCCGAGCATCAGGTCGTCGATCTCGCGCGGGTCGAGCTCGGGGACCTTGGCGAGCGCGGCCTGGATGATCTCGGCGGTGAGGTCGTCCGGCCGCAGATCCTTGAGCGAGCCCTTGAAGGCGCGGCCGATGGGCGAACGGGCGGCAGAGACGATCACTGCTTCGGGCATCACGGCTCCATGGGGGCGGGGTGCGGGCGGGACTCCGAGGGAAGTTACCCGTACGTATCGGCGGGGTCACGGGGTGCGGGCTGTGACACGGGACTCTTTTTTCCAAGCGTACGCTCAGCAAGCCCGACCGCGCCCCGGGCGCGCCCTCGCGCCCGGGGCCCGTCCCCGCGCCCGGGGTTCGCCCCCGGGCCCGGGGTTTGCGCCTTCCGGGCGGCACGGGGCCGTGCCGGGGGCGTGTGCTGCTTGCCGTGCGTACGTTCGGCGAGCCGGGCCGCGTCCGAGGTTCGCCCCCGCGCCCGGGGTCCGCCCCCGCGTCCGAGGTTCGCCGCCTTCCAGGCGGCATGAGGCCGTGCCGGGGCGGTGTGCCGCTTGGCGTGCGTACGCTCGGCGGGGCGGGCCCGGGCCCGGGGTCCGCCCCCGCGCCCGGGCCCGCCCCCCGGGCTCGGGGTTTGCGCCTTCCGGGCGGCACGGGGCCGTGCCGGGGGCGTGTGTGCCGCTTGGCGTGCGTACGCTCGGCGAGCCGGGCCGCCGCCCCGCGATCCGCCCCCCGCGCCCGGGCCCCCAGGCCCGGG